>JAFEEA010000029.1 GCA_018241335.1 Pseudomonadota bacterium | reverse complement strand
CCCGCGCCGAAGGCGTGGGAGGATGAGGGGTTTCGCCCTCGCCTCCCCCCGCCTCACGCCCTCGGCTGCGTCTCGCCGAAGCTCTTCACCAGGCCGTCCACCATCGCCTCGGCGGCGGGCGACACCTCGGCGAGATAGGCCTGGGGCGTGGTGCGGGCCTCGTAGCGCTTGGTGGAGGCGGTGAAGGCGCTGACGCCGTTCATGGCCGCGAAGACGCCGATGCCCACGGAGATCGCCGCGGCCGCCTTGTCCCCGGTGGTGGTGGTGTTGACCACCTCCAGGCTGTCCGAGCCCAGCAGCACGGCGCGGTTGGCGCGGGCGATGGCGTTGCCGCCCCAATAGCCGCGCTTCTTCTCGCTGGCGGCGGTGGCGGCCACGTAGCAGGCCTGGGGCATCAGGGCGAGGGCGGCGGTGGAGTCCACCTTGGCCCAGTTCCCCCGCGTCCCGCGCCCGCCGAACAGCAGCTTGCGGTCCGACGAATGCAGGCTGACGAAGTCGATGGCCAGGCGCCCCTCCACCAGCCGCGCGCCCAGGTCGGCGGCCATGTTGCCCTCGTCCCCGCCCAGGGAGTGCGGCAGGCCGCTGAAGAAGCCCGCCCTCTGGTCGTTCTGCTGGGCCAGCATCGGCAGGCCGGTGGCGCCGAAGATCCGCGAGCGCTGGTCGCCGGCGCGAAGCTCGGCCGGTCCCGCCTTGTCCCAGCCCGGCAGCTTCATGAAGTTGGCGTTGGCCTTCATCTCGTCGAGGGTCAGCACCTCGAAGCCCGCCGTGCGCAGGTGCTCCGTATAGCGCTGGTAGAGGGCGTCGGTGAACGACTGCAGCAGGGCGTCGTCCTCCAGCGCCCCGCTGAGGGTCCAGACCACCGTCTGGCTGGCCCCGCCCGAGTCGCCGATATAGCCCCGGGCCGTGGCCGAGGCCTTGGACCGCTGCACGAACTCCACCTGGAAGCTGTAGGGCGCCAGCCTGGTCGTGCCGCTGGTCCCGCCGAAGGACGGCTTGTTGAGGTTCGCGCCGATCGCCGCCTTGGCCAGGTCATCGCCGGTCATCTCCGGTTCGAAGGCCAGAGGCCCCGCGCCGCCCCCGCCCCGCAGGTTCAGCAGCCCCGCCGAGGCTTGGCCGCCGGCGGCGAGCGCCGCGGCGGCGGCCGCGCCCCCGATCAGGCCGCGGCGGGTGGCGTTCAGGTTCGACATCGACTTGGCTTCCCCAGCTTCGGCGCGCCCCTGCGCCACAGCCAGGATCGAAGAACGGCGTCGTCCGATCTTCCCCCAGAAGGGGGGCGGGCTTCGGATCGGGCCAAAGGCGCCCGCGCGGGGTTGCGCGCATCCGAGTCCGTCTCTAAACGGGCGGCTTAACCTGCAGATTGACCGGACGACCGCACCCGAGACGGCGCGGCCGCCCTTGCGCGCGAGAGACGATGCCCAAACGCACCGATATCAAATCCATCCTGATCATCGGCGCCGGCCCCATCGTCATCGGCCAGGCCTGCGAGTTCGACTATTCCGGGGTGCAGGCCTGCAAGGCCCTGCGCGCCGAGGGCTACCGGATCATCCTGGTCAATTCCAATCCGGCCACGATCATGACCGACCCGGACGTGGCCGACGCCACCTACGTCGAGCCGATCACGCCGGAGATGGTCAGGAAGATCATCGCCATGGAACGGCCCGACGCCCTCTTGCCGACCATGGGCGGCCAGACCGCGCTCAACACCGCCCTCGCCCTCGAAAGCGCCGGGGTCCTGGCCGAATACGGCGTCGAGATGATCGGGGCCCGCGCCGACGTCATCGACAAGGCCGAGGACCGCCAGAAGTTCCGCGACGCCATGGACGCCATCGGCCTGGAGAGCCCCCGCTCGCGCGTGGCCCACACCCTGGACCAGGCGCTGGAGGCCCAGATCGAGATCGGCCTGCCGGCCATCATCCGCCCGTCCTTCACCCTGGCCGGCACCGGCGGCGGCATCGCCTACAACATGGAGGAGTTCCGCGAGATCGTGGAACGCGGCCTGGACCTTTCGCCGACGCACGAGGTGCTGATCGAGGAAAGCGTCCTGGGCTGGAAGGAATACGAGATGGAGGTGGTCCGCGACGTGGCGGACAACTGCATCATCGTCTGCTCCATCGAGAACATCGACCCGATGGGCGTGCACACCGGCGACTCGATCACCGTCGCCCCGGCCCTGACCCTGACCGACAAGGAATACCAGCGCATGCGCGCCGCCTCGATCGCGGTGCTGCGCGAGATCGGCGTCGAGACCGGCGGCTCCAACGTCCAGTTCGCGGTCAACCCCGCCGACGGGCGCATGGTGGTGATCGAGATGAACCCGCGGGTGTCGCGGTCCTCCGCCCTCGCCTCCAAGGCCACCGGCTTCCCGATCGCCAAGGTCGCCGCGCGCCTGGCGGTCGGCTACACCCTGGACGAGCTGACCAACGACATCACCAAGGCGACGCCGGCCTCGTTCGAGCCCAGCATCGACTATGTGGTCACCAAGATCCCGCGCTTCGCCTTCGAGAAATATCCGGGCTCGGAACCCTACCTGACCACCCAGATGAAGTCGGTGGGCGAGGTCATGGCCATCGGCCGCACCTTCGCCGAGAGCCTGCAGAAGGCCCTGCGCGGCCTGGAGACCGGCCTGACCGGCCTCGACGAGATCGAGATCCCCGGCGCCGACGACCCGGACACCGGCCGCGCCGCCGTGGTCCGCGCCCTGGGCAATCCGACGCCGGACCGCCTGCGCGTCATCGCCCAGGCCTTCCGCGAAGGCCTGTCGGTGGAGGAAATCCACGCCGCCTGTTCGTATGAGCCGTGGTTCCTGCGCCAGCTCCAGCACCTGGTCGCCGAGGAAAAGAAGGTCGCCGCCGAGGGCCTGCCGGCCGATCCGGTCGCCCTTCGCCGCCTCAAGGCCCTGGGCTTCTCGGACGCCCGCCTGGCGCACCTGACCGGCCAGGCCGAGGCCCAGGTCCGCGCCGCCCGCCACGCCCTGAACGTGCGCCCGGTGTTCAAGCGCATCGACAGCTGCGCCGCCGAGTTCGCGGCCCTGACGCCCTACATGTATTCGACCTACGAGACCGGCGCCCTCGGCCAGCCCGCGGAGTGCGAGTCCGACCCGTCGGCCCGGAAAAAGGCGATCATCCTGGGCGGCGGCCCCAACCGCATCGGCCAGGGCATTGAGTTCGACTACTGCTGCTGCCACGCGGCCTTCGCGCTCGACCAGATCGGCGTGGAGTCGATCATGGTCAACTGCAACCCCGAGACCGTCTCCACCGACTACGACACCTCCGACCGCCTCTACTTCGAGCCCCTGACGGCCGAGGACGTGCTGGAGCTGATCGCCGTCGAGCAGTCCAAGGGCGAGCTGCTGGGCGTCATCGTCCAGTTCGGCGGCCAGACGCCGCTGAAGCTGGCCCATCCCCTGGAGCAGGCCGGCATCCCGATCCTGGGCACCACCCCCGACGCCATCGACCTGGCCGAGGACCGCGAGCGATTCCAGCAGCTGCTGCACCGCCTCGAGATCGCCCAGCCGGTGAACGGCATCGCCCGCTCGGCTGAAGAGGCCGTCACCATCGCCGAGAAGGTCGGCTATCCGGTGGTGATCCGCCCGTCCTACGTCCTGGGCGGCCGGGGGATGGAGATCGTCCGCGACGCCGAACAGCTCAACCGTTACATCAAGACCGCCGTGCAAGTGTCTGGCGCGAATCCGGTTCTGATCGACCAGTACCTGTCTCGCGCCACCGAGGTGGACGTCGACGCCATCTGCGACGGCGAGCAGGTCTTCGTGGCCGGGGTCATGGAGCACATCGAGGAAGCCGGGGTGCACTCGGGCGACAGCGCCTGCTCCCTGCCCCCCTTCTCGCTCAAGCCCGAGACCATCGAGGAGCTGAAGCGCCAGACCGAGGCCATGGCCCGCGGCCTCGACGTGCGCGGCCTGATGAACGTGCAGTTCGCCATCGAGGAGCCGCACTCCGACGCCCCGCGCATCTTCGTCTTGGAAGTGAACCCGCGCGCCAGCCGCACGGTGCCCTTCGTCGCCAAGACCATCGGCAAGCCCCTGGCCAGCATCGCGGCCAAGGTGATGGCCGGCGCCAAGCTCTCCGAGTTCGACCTGCAGGTGAACGAATACGACCATGTGGCCGTAAAGGAAGCGGTTTTCCCCTTCGCACGCTTCCCCGGCGTGGACACGGTGCTGGGTCCGGAGATGCGCTCCACCGGCGAGATCATGGGCCTGGATTGGCGCCGGCCCGGCGAGGACATGGGCCCGGCATTCGCCCGCGCCTTCGCCAAGAGCCAGCTCGGCGGCGGCACCATCCTGCCCACCTCGGGCGGCGTCTTCGTCTCGGTCAAGGACGCCGACAAGGCCTGGGTGCTGGAACCTGTCCGCCTGCTGGTCGCCCGCGGCTTCCGCATCGTCGCCACCAGCGGCACCCATTCGTTCCTGGCCGAGAACGGCATAGCCGCCGAGCCGGTGAAGAAGGTGCTGGAGGGTCGACCCCACATCGTCGACGCCATGAAGAACGGCGAGATTCAGCTGGTCTTCAACACCACCGAGGGCAAGCAGTCGCTGGAGGACTCGTTCTCCCTGCGCCGCGCCGCGCTGATGATGAAGATCCCCTACTACACCACCACCGCCGGCGCCCTCGCCGCCGCCCGCGCCATCACGGCCCAGGGCGAAGGCGAGTTGGAAGTGCGGTCATTGCAGAGTTACGCCTGAAGCTGGCGCTTCAGGCCGGGCAAAGCTACGCCCGACCCCGCAGCGCCGGCAGGACGTGCAGCCGCAGCAGCGGCGCCAGGTCCTCGTCGGCGCCGGTGAGCGGCCGCCAGTCGACGGCCTCGATCTCCGCCCGGGGTTCGGGGCTCGCCTCATGCGGCCAGGCGGCGCGAAACACGCTGGAGAGCACCACGCGCCCCGGCTCGTTCGCCGCCGGCGCGCTGAACTGGCCGAGCGCCGTCGCGCCCAGCGGCGCTATGTCGACGCCCAGTTCCTCGTCCAGTTCGCGCCTCAGGCAATCCAGGGGGCTCTCGCCAGCCTCCAGCTTGCCCCCCGGCAGCATGAACCGCGCCGTCCCGCGCTTGCGGACGACCAGCAGCTCCCCGGCGCGGACCAGGGCCAGTCCGGCGATGCGGATCGGCGGCGATTCCATGGCCGGCAGTCTGAAGCGCCTCGGCCTCCGCCGGCAACCTCACCTCTTCCCCAGGGACGCGGGAAGTGTTTGGACCAGGGGCCATGACAGGAAACCGCCCCATGAAGCTCGCCACCCTGATGGTGCTGGTTCCGGACCTCGACGAGGCCGAACAGTTCTATGTCGACGCTCTCGGCTTTCGCCGCCTGTCGCGGGACGAAACGCTGCTCCGCCTCGATCACGAGGGCGCGCCCTTGCATGTCTTCCGTTGCGAGGCGCCGGCGCCGCCCGCGCGCCACGGGCGGACAGCGGCCAGCGTCTTCGTGTTCGGGGTCGACGACCTCGACGGGGCGATGGTCGATCTGCGCGCCAAGGGGGTACGTTTCATCCACGACCGCCCGGCGACAAGCGCCTTCGGCCGCTACGCCGCCTTCCATGCGCCGGGCGGCAATGTGCACGAGATCTTCGAGGCCGCGCCGCTCAGCAGCCCAAGGCGTCCGCCAGAGCCGTGAAGCTGTCGACTTCCAGGTCGTAGGTCCCCGCCGGGGGCCAGGGGCGGTCCACGCTGGCGGCGCCGAACTCCAGCGGCCGGTGGACATAGGCGGTGCGCAGGCCCCGGGTCGCGGCCGCGTCCAGGTCATAGGTGTGGGCGGCGGTCATCAGCACCTGGCCGGGCTTCAGCCTCAGCAGCGCCACCGCCCGGTCGTAGGCCTGCGGCGCCGGCTTGTAGGCCTGGGCGATCTCGGCCCCCAGGATCGCGTCCCAGGGCAGGCCGGCGCGCCTGGCCATGTTCACGGTCAGGGCGACGTTGCCGTTCGACAGCGTGGCGATGACGTACCGCCGCTTCAGCCGCGCCAGGCCGTCCAGCACGTCGGGCCAGGGGTCCAGCCTGTGCCAGGCCAGGGTCAGACCATCGATCTCGTCGTCGGACAGTCCGCCGACGCCGCGTTCGTCCAGCAGGCCGACCAGGTTCTCGCGGTGCAGGTCGTCGAGCACGGTCCACGGCCGCCGGCCCTCGCGCACCTCGGCCATGGCGGGGGCGTAGCGGGCGCGCCAGGCGTCGGCGAAGGCGCCCCAGTCCAGATCGATCCCCTTGGGCGCCAGCAGCGCCCGCGCCTCGCGCGCCACGCCGGAACGCCAGTCCACCACGGTGCCGAACACGTCGAAGGTCAGGGCGCGGATGTCGCTGAGCATGGCCGCCATTGACACTTCGAAGGCTCCTGGCGCAAGCCCGCCCGGAGGACGGCTGCGAGGGTTCAAAGACATGACGGCGGCGACGGCGCCCATCAGCGTGATCGTCACCTGCAAGGGCCGCCTCGGACACCTCAGCCAGACCCTGCCGACCCTGGTGCGCGCCCTTCCGGACGCCGAGGTCATCCTGGTCGACTACGATTGCCCAGAGCGATCCGGCGACTGGGCCGAGGCCAACCTGCCGGGCGTGATCGTCGTGCGCGCCCATGACCGGCCGACCTTCAACATCGCCCGCGCCCGCAACCTCGGCGCGGCCGCGGCCAGCGCGCCCTGGCTGATGTTCACCGATGCGGACGTCCTCTTCACCGCGCCGCTGGACGCCCCCCTGGCCGCCCGCCTGAAGCCGGGAACCTATCTGCTGACCGACCCGCGGCCGCCGATCCTCTACGGCACGGTGGTCATGGCCCGGGCGGACTACGAGGCCGTCGGCGGCTACGACGAGGTGTTCGAGGGCTGGGGCACGGAAGACACCGACCTGTTGCGCCGCCTGGAGGCCCACGGCGTCCGTCCCGGCGCCTTCGACGCCGGCGCGGTGGTCGGCATCGAGCACGCCGACGCCGAGCGCACGGCCTTCCACAGCCTCGACAAGCACATCAACTGGACCATCAACGAGGTCTACGCCGCGGCCAAGGACGACCTGACCCGGATGGGCTGGGCGGCCCAGATCGCGGAGCGCCAGGCGCTTTACCAGGGCGTGCGCGGCGCCCTGGCCGGCGCCGCGTTCGACGACCGAACCGTCAGCCACCGGGTCGCGTTCCGGCGCGAAGATTTCGGCGGCCTGGATGTGGTCACCAGCCTGAACTACGACATCCACCTGAGCGGTCGCCCGGAGGCGGCCGATCCGCCCGCCTCCGGCGGCTTCGCTTGAGCGCCCCCCAGATCAGCTTCGTCACGACCTGCAAGGGCCGGCTGGAGCACCTTCGCCAGAGCCTTCCGCTGATGGCCGCTCAACAGCCGATCGCCGAGGTTGTGCTGGTCGATTTCGACTGTCCGGACGGCGCCGGGGCCTGGGCCCGCGCCGCCTTTCCCGCCGTCACCGTGGTCCAGGCCCGTGATCGCCCGCGCTTCAGCGCCGCGGCGGCGCGCAACCTCGGCGCCGCGGCCGCCCGCGCGCCCTGGCTGGTGTTCCTGGACGCCGACATCCTGGCGCATGGCGACCTGGCGGGGGCGATCGCCGCACGGGCGACGCCCGGCCGCTTCCTGCTGGCCGATCCCCGGCCCCCGCCGCTCTGGGGCGCCCTGGCCGTCTCGGCCCAGGACTTCGCCGCCGTCGACGGCTACGACGAGGCGTTCCAGGGCTGGGGCGCCGAGGACGACGACCTGGTCGACCGCCTGCTGGGCGCCGGGCTCGCCGCCGGGAACTTCCCCGCCGAGGGCCTGGCCGCCATCACCCACGACGACGCCCTGCGCACCGCCCACCACGCCGAGACCGACCTGCGCCTCAACGCCCTGGTCAACAGCTTCTACCGAAGCGTGAAGCGCGACCTCGCCCGGCTGGGGGTCGAGCTCAGCACGCCCAACCACCTGGCGCTCTACGACGACGTCCGCCGATCCGTCACCCGCGCGGCCGGCGGCGAGACGGCCCTGCTGCAGGTCGGCTTCCGACGCGCCTGGACCGGCATGGGCGCCACGCTGGCCAGCCTCGGCTACGAGATTCGCCCGCCGGCGCGGTCCTGACGCTAGGGCATACTTGGCGCGGCCCCGCCGGGGTGTAGAAGCAAGCGAAAATCCAAGCTCACAAGGGAGAACGGCGATGGGACGGGTAGCGGGCAAGGTCGCGCTGGTGACGGGCGGGGCCAGCGGCATCGGGCGCGGCTGCGCCGAGACCCTGGCCAGGGAAGGCGCCGCGGTGGTGATCACCGACCTGCAGGACGACAAGGGCCAGGCCCTGGCCGCCGAGATCAACGCCGCCGGCGGCAAGGCGCGCTACCTGCACCAGGACACCACCAGCGAGGAAGGCTGGGTCAGCGTCATCGCCGACATCGCCGCCAAGGAAGGCCGCCTGGACATCCTGGTCAACAACGCCGGCATCGCCGTGCCCGCCGCCTCGATCACCGAGATGAGCCTGGCCGACTGGAAGAAGCAGCAGGCGGTCAACGTCGAGGGCGTGTTCCTGGGCATCAAGCATTCGCTCGGCCTGATGCGGAAGGCCGGCAACGGCGGCTCGATCATCAACATGTCGTCGGTGGCGGGCCTCAAGGGTTCGCCCACCCTGGCCGGCTACTGCGCCACCAAGGGGGCCGTGCGCCTCTTCACCAAGGCCATCGCCATGGAGTGCGCCAACTTCAAGGACGGCGTGCGGGTGAACTCGGTCCACCCGGGCATCATCGAGACCCCGATCTGGGAAGCCATCGTGCCCCCCGGCGGCGCAAACACCCCGCCCGACCTCGACGCCATGTCGTCCATGGCCGTGCCCCTGGGGGTCAAGGGCGTGCCCGCCGACATCGCCAACGGCGTCCTGTGGCTCGCCAGCGACGAGAGCCGCTACGTCACCGGCATGGAGATGGTCATCGACGGCGGGATGAGCGTCCGCTAGCCGCTGGCCAGCAGCACCACCGCCCCCGCCCCGATCGCCAGCACGCCGGCGAGGCGCGCGGGGGTGGCCTTCTCCTTCAGGAACACCACGGCGATCACCACGCCGAACAGGATCGAGGTCTCGCGCAGGGCCGCGAGCCTGGGCGTCGCGCCCAGTCGGAAGGCCCAAAGCGCCAGGCCGTAGGTCAGGATCGACAGCGCCCCCGCCGCCAGCCCCGGCCGCCATTGCTCGCGCGCCTGGGCGACGAACACCGGCCCGCGCCAGATCGCGAACATCGCCCCGATCCCGCCGCCCAGGCCCAGGAAGAACCAGACGATGTAGCTGGGCGCCGAGGGCGCGGCCCGCACGCCCTGCGCGTCGATGACGGTGTAGAGGGCGATGGTCGCGCCGGTCAGCATCGACCAGCCCAGCGCCCGGCGGTCCAGGTGGCGGCCCAGCGCCGTGGTCAGCACCCCCAGCGACACCAGCCCGACCCCGAGCCCCACCGGCCAGGTGATCGGCTCGTGGAACACTCCCACGGCCACGGCGGCGGCGATCGTCGGGGCGACGCCCCGGAACAGCGGATAGGCCACCATCATGTCGGCCCCTTCGAAGGCCTTGATGAGGGCGAACAGATAGACCACGTGCGTCGCCCACGACGCCGCCAGCCAGCCCCAGGCGTGGCTGGGCAGAGGCAGCAGGAACGCCGCCGGCAGCACCATCAGGGCCGAAAAGCCGTCGATCAGGGCCCGGCTCGACATCTTGTCCCGCCCGGACTTCAGGATGGCGTTGACGATCGCGTGCGCGGCCCCGGAGGTGAGGATCATGGCGCTGGCGAGGGCGGCGGGACTCAAGGCGCGGCGGCTCCTGACGGCGATGGGGCGTCTGCTGACTTAGTCGCCCTTACCGCGCAAGGCCCGCGATTTATGACCTGACGCGTAATCGCCGGGGCGCGCAGCGTCCGACAAGGTTCTTTCATCGGCGGCGCGCGGTGCGCCCCGACCCGTGAAAGGACCCCGTCATGAGTAACGCCCAGACCCTGGCCGACCACTACATCGCCGCCTGGAACGAGACCGACGCCGACGCCCGCCGCGCCCTCATCGCCCGCACCTGGGCCGAGGACGCCACCTATGTCGACCCGGTCATGGCCGGCGCCGGCCCCGACCAGATCAGCGCCATGATCGGCGCCGCCCAGGCCCGGTTCCCCGGCTTCCGCTTCGCCCTCACCGGCAAGGTCGACGCCTACGCGGACAAGATGCGATTCACCTGGGGCGCGGGTCCCGCCGGCGCCGCGCCGGTGGTCGAGGGCTCCGACTTCGCGGTGCTCGCCGGCGAGAAGCTGAAGACCGTGACCGGCTTCCTGGACAAGGTCCCGGGCTAGGGCCCTCCCCCCTCTGTCATCCCGGATAAGCCACAACGCGGCTTATCCGGGACCGCCGCAAGCGCCGGCGCTAGCCCTGATCGTCCGAACAGCGATTCCGGCGGTCCCGGATATGGGCTGGCGCGCATTCCGGGATGACAGACCTTGGGAGGAGCCCGCCTACCGCCCCCGATGCGCCCGCCAGGCTTCCGCGCTCAGGAACCAGACCTGGCGGGTGTGTTCGCCGCGCACATAGGCCCGCGTCTCCTCGCCGACCAGCCGCGCGCCCTGGCGCTCCTTGACCCGCGCCGAGGGCCGGTTGCCGACCAGGTTGGAGAGCCACAGGTGCGGCCAGCCCAGTTCGAAGATCGCATAGTCGTTGACCCGGTCGGCCGCCTCGGTCATCAGGCCTCGGCCCTGGAAGTCGGGGTCCAGCCAGAAGCCGCGCATGTCGCGCTCGGCCCCGTCGTCGGGCCAAAGGCTGATGGCGCCCACCGCCTCGTCGGGCCCGTCCTTGACCCAGATCGACCAGTGCGATTTCTCCCCCCGCGCCATCTGGCCCAGGGTCTCCTCGAAATGTCGCGTGGTCCCGTCCTCAGGATAGGGCCAGGGGACGTTGGGCATGAACTCGACGATCTCCCAGCGCGGAAAGCGCCGGTGCGAGGCCGCCGCGTCGCTCATCGCCCGCGGCCTCAGCCACAGGCGGGGCGTCTCCAGGACCGGGGTGGGCGGCATCGACATGGGGCGCGACCATTGCCGCGCCCCAGCCCCCTGTCCAGGTCCTACTGCCGGGTCATCTCCGCCCGCACCTGGGCCTTGACCTCGCCGGGCGGCATCATGCCGGGCGTCTCGAACACCACCTTCGAGATCGTCCCGGGATAGGCGTAGGGCGCCGCGTAGTCGTGGGTCACCGGCGACAGGCTGCGGCCGATATCCATGCCGGTCGACGAGATCATGAACAGCAGCCGCGCCACGCGGCCCTTGGCCACCGGCTCGCCGTCCACCGACAGGGTGACGTCGCCGCCCCCGTCCTCGGTGCGGGCCACCTCCACCGTCACCTCGTGCGGGCCGGGGCTCAAGGGCCGGTCGGCCTCCAGGCGCGTATGGTCGTGGAAGCTGTTGTAGTCATAGACCAGCCGCCCATCCTTGACGAAGAGGACGAAGCCGCTGTTGGCGCTGCCGCGCGCCACCAGGGCCCCGTCGCCGCCGTTCGCCGGATGCTCCAGGCTGACCGTCTGGCGCCAGCCCCGCGCCACCGACGGGCAGGCGTCGGTGACGATGTGCGACACCGGCGGATAGTAGACGAAGCGGTTGCGCGACGAGGGCAGGCCCGGCCGCATCGAGGCCCGGAACAGGGCGAACGCCGCCCGGTCGTCCAGCGGCAGCACGCCGTGCGTTTCCGCCTCGGCCCACCACAGGTCGACCATCTCCTTCAGCTTTTCCGGATGGCTCGCGGCCAGGTCGTCGTGCTCGGAGAAGTCGTCCGACAGGCGGTAGAGCTCCCAGCGGTCCTCGTCGAAGGCGACGCCCGGCGTGTGGTGGGTCACCGCCTTCCAGCCATCCTTCCAGATCCCCCGGTGGCCCAGCATCTCGAAATACTGCGCCTCCCGCGCCAGGGCGGCGGAGGCGTCGTCGAAGGTCGGCGCCAGGCTGACCCCGTGCACCGGCATCTGCGGCACGCCCGCCACCAGGCTGGGCGTCTCCAGCCCCAGGGCGTCGAGGATCGTCGGGGCCACGTCGATGGCGTGGCAGAACTGGTTGCGCACCTCGCCCTTGGCCTTCATCCCGGCGGGCCAGGTGACCACCAGCGGGTCGCGCACCCCGCCGCCGTGGGTGTTCTGCTTGTACCACTTCAGCGGCGTGTTGCCGGCCTGGGCCCAGCCCCAGGGAATGTTGCAGTGGCTGTCCGGCCCGCCGATGTCGTCCAGGCGCTTGACCGCCTCGTCCAGGTCCTCGCGCATGCCGTTGAACCACTTCATCTCGTCCAGCACGCCGGTGGCCCCGCCTTCCTGGCTGGCCCCGTTGTCGGACAGCACCAGGAACAGGGTGTTGTCCCACTTGCCGATCGACTTGAGGAACTCGACCATCCGGCCGATCTGGTGGTCGGTGTGCTCCAGCATGGCCGCGAAGGCCTCCTGCAGGCGCGCCGCGAACTTCTGCTCGTTCGGGCTCAGCTCGGACCACGGCTTCACGCCCGGATTGTGGGGAGCCAGCTTGGTGTTCGCCGGCACGATGCCCATGGCCTTCTGGCGGGCGAACCATTCCTCGCGCGCCACGTCCCAGCCGGCGTCGAACTTGCCGCGGTACTTGTCCAGATAGGCCTGCGGCGCCTGGTGGGGCGAGTGCATGGCCCCGAAGGCCAGGTAGAGGAAGAACGGCCGCTCGGGCACCAGGGAGGTCAGGTCGCGGATCATCCCCGCCGACTTGTCCACGATGTCCTCCGACACGTGATAGCCGTCCTCAGGCCCGCCCGGCGGGTCGACGAAATGGTTGTCGGACGTCAGTTCCGGGAAGAACTGGTCGGTCTCGCCCTGCAGGAAGCCGTAGTAGCGGTCGAAGCCCTTCTGCAGCGGCCAGTTGGTGTAGGGGCCGGCGGCCGAGCATTCGCTCATCGGCGCCAGGTGCCACTTTCCGGCGGCGAAGGTGGCGTAGCCGTTGTCGCGCAGGATCTCGGCCAGGGTCGCCGACGAGCGCGGAATGGCCCCGCGCATGTTCGGAAAGCCGGTGTCGAAGTTCGAGATCGCCCGCATCCCCACCGCGTGGTGGTTGCGCCCGGTCAGCAGGCACGCCCGCGTCGGCGAGCACAGCGCCGTGGTGTGGAAGCCGGTGTACCGCAGGCCCCCCGCCGCCAGGGCGTCGATGTTCGGCGTGGCGATGGTCGATCCGTAGCAGCCGAAGTGGGAAAAACCGGTGTCGTCAAGCACCACCAGCACGACGTTGGGCGCGTCCTTCCTGAACTTCGGCGCCGGCCACCAGGGCTTGGATTCGGCGAAGGTCTTGCCGATGACGCCCTGGAAGTCCTCGCCGGACGGCGGCTTGTAGGTCATTTGCGGTCTCCTTTGACGGGGGGCGGGGCCAGCATGCCGGCGGTCCCGAAGGCGGTGAGGTCGTCGATCAGGGCGTCCATGCCCGCGCGGGTCCGCGCCGCGGGGGCGGTGTCGCGCATCCAGCGCGCCAGCTCGAAGACGATGGCGTCGGCCAGCCAGGTGAACCGGCGGGCCAGAAGCTCGGGCGGAATCTGCGGCGCGGCGGCGCGCAGCAGGCGGCGCGCCAGGCGAAGGCCCGACAGGGTGTCCTCCCGAGGCCCGCCCTCCCCGAGCAGCTGGGGATGGAAGCGCACCTGGGCCAGGATCGAGATGTAGTCGGCGCCCCACGGCGCCTCCAGCACCGTCAGCCCCAGGGCGGCGACGTCGGCGCGGACGATCTCGGCCGGATCCGCCCCCGGGCCAAGCGCCTCCAGCAGGGCGTGGCGGCGGGCGTTGATCACCGCCAGGCGCCGCTCCATCACCGCCCCCAGCACCCCGGCGCGGGAGCCGAAGTGATAGTGCAGGGCCGAGCGGTTCTTCTGGCCGGCCTCGGCGACAATGGCGGTCAGGGCGACGTTCTCCACGCCGCGCTCGGCGAACAGCCGCTCGGCGGTGGCCAGAAGCTCTTCCACCGTTTCGGCCGCGTCCTGCCGTTTCGCACGCGCGCTTGCCACGCCGTCGTCTCCCATTTAATACGATGTATTAGATCGACGCCGACCCCGCGGTCAAGGCGCCGGCGCCAGAGCCCAAGGCTTCAGGGAGGCCGCCATGCCGGACACCGATCCGCCGACCATCATCCTCTACGCCATGCCGGGCTCGCTCTATTCGGCCAAGGCGCGGGCCTATCTGCGCAAGCAGCGCCTGCCAGTGGAGGAACGCGTGCCCGGCGACCCGCGCTTCGAGGCGGTGGTCCAGGCCGTGGGCCGCTGGATCATCCCCGTGGTCCAGATGCCGGACGGGACGCTGGTGCAGGACTCCTCGGCGATCATCGACGCGGTCGAGGATGCGGGGCTGGCCCGCCTTTCCGCCTGGCCGGCCGACCCCGTGGCGCGGGTCCTGGCCCTGATCTTCGAGCTCTTCGGCGGCGAGGGCCTGGTGCGGCCGGCCATGCACTACCGCTGGAACTTCGACGCCGACAACCTGGCCTTCATCGGCCGCGACTTCGTCAACGGCCTGAAGCCCGGCGCGGGGTCCGAGGAAGCCGAGGCCGTCTTCGCCGCCTCCAGCGGGCGCATGCGCCGCGCCGCCGAGGCGTTCGGGGTGACGCCCGACACCTACGCCGCCGTCGAGGCCAGCTACCTGAAGTTCCTGGGCCTGCTGAACGCCCACCTCGCCACCCGCCCCTACCTGCTGGGCGCGGCGCCGACGATGGCCGACTACGGCCTGATCGCCCCGCTCCACGCCCACCTGTCGCGCGACCCGCATCCCGCCGCGATCATGAAGGCCCGCGCCCTGCACGTCTGGCGCTGGGTCGAACGGATGACCTCGCCCGACATGGACGCCGGCGAATTCTGCGGCCGGACGGACTTCGGCGAGCCGGCCTCAGACACGCTGAAGGCCCTGCTGGCCTTCATCGCCGAGGATTACCTGCCCGAGCTGGCAGCGATGACGGGGTGGATCGACGCCTGGCTCGAGACCCAGGACCCCGCCGCCCTGACCGCCCAGCCGATCAAGCGGGCGATCGGGCGCATGACCTTCGCCTGGCGCGGCCACGACATCGCCGTCGGCGTCTTCCCCTACCGCCTGCACCTGCTGCAGCGGGTCCAGGACGCCGCCGACGCCCTCTCCCCGGCCGCCCACGGCCAACTCTCGGCCCTGCTGACCGCCGCCGGCTTGCACGACATCCTGCGCCTTCGCACCCGGCGCCGGGTCGAGCGGCGGGACAATGCGGAGTGGTGGGCCGCCTGAGCCGGCGGCCGGAGGCGCGCGATCAGGCCGGCGCCCGCTGTCCGAAGCGTTCGGCGTTCCGCTGCTTCGCCTTCTGCGCTTCGACCTCACGGTCGCGCGGCTGGGCGTTGGTCTCCAGCGCCGCGAACAGCCGCCGCGCGACCTCAGTGACCTCGTCCACCGCGGCCTCGAAGGCCGGCGCATTGGCCTTGGACGGCGCGTTGAAGCCGCTCAGCTTGCGCACGAACTGCAGCGACGCGGCCCGGATCTCCTCGTCCGTCGCCGGCGGCTCGAAATTGAACAGGGTCTTGATGTTTCGGCACATGGGCGGGTCTCCGTCGCCCAGTATAGCAAGCCGGGCGCGCGGGCGCAGCTTCGGCCCGCCTCAGCCTTGCGAGACGTAGCGGACCTCCGCCTCACCGTGAGCATCCTCCCGCCCGTCGGTGACTTCGGCCAGGACCCAGCCGTGCGCCTCGTAGAAGCGCCGGGCCCGCGCGTTGCGCGCATAGGTCCAGAGTTGCCTCGCCCGGCCGTCGGCCATGGCATGGGCCAGCAGCCGCGCTCCGTGGCCCTGGCCCTGGTGGTCCGGATGCACCATCAGGTGGCGGATCCAGCCGCCGTCGAAGGCCACGTAGCCGATCATCGCCCCGTCCGCCTCGGCCACCCAGACGCTTGTCGTCGCCAGCAGGGTCTCGCGCATGAACCTCAGGTCTTCGGCCGGCTCGGGCGGCAGCAAGGCCACCCGCCGGTGGATGTCCGACAGGGCCACGGCGTCCTCCGCCCGCGCCGGCCGCAGACTCACCGCGCGCCCTCCCGCTGCCTGCACGCCGAAAGTATCCCCGCCATGGCCGCCGACCGCCTCACGCCGTCATAGTCGGCCGCCCGCTGCGCCCCGTCCAGGCCACCGCGCCCGGCCACCGGGTCGCGCGCGCCGCGAGCCCATCGGCGCGACTCGCCCTAGCCTTCGGCCATGGATGGGCGGGCGCAGGAGACCAGGGCGGCGGCGGGCGGCGATGCGCCCCTGCGCGAGCGGGTCATCGCCCAGGCGCCCGGCGTCTTCGTCACCCTGCTCAGCATCCTGGTCGGCCTGGTGCTGTCGGACCTGGTCACCGAGGCGCGCGGGCGCATGCGCCTGTGGCCGCTGGACCTGGTGGTGCTGCGCAGCTGGGGCCAGCTGGCCGGCAACGGCGTGGCGGCGATCAGCTCCTGGATGGTGATGGTGCACCTGGGCGTGGCCCGCCGGGGCCTGCCGCGCCTCAGCGACAGCGTCAGCACCTTCGGCCCGCCCCTGCTGGTGCTCTGCGCCACCACCTTCGTCGGCCGGGCGGCGACATGGCCGTGGCTGTATGGGGCGGGGATCTATCTGGTGGCGTGCATCGTCGCCGTCGGCACGTTGATCCGCAACCTCCGCATCCCCGGCGAGCCCGCCGTCTTCGCCACAATGATGCGGCCGACAGGCCCCTTCGCGGTGCTCTACCTGGGCGCGCCCGCCTATCTGCTGGCCGGACTTGCGGGCCAGCTCGGCCGGTTGCCGCCGGTGGTGGATATGGCCCTGACGCTGGGCGCCACGCCGGCGTCCGGCCTGGTGGTGTGGATGTTCTTCCGCGACTGGCGCGCCGCCCTCGGCGCCGCCGAATTCGACTGATCCCGAGCCTCTAGTCCGCCCACTCCACGTCCGCCCCCATGGCGATCAGGTTCTCCACGAACCGCGGGTGGGCGCGCTTGATGGGGTCGGCGTTGAGGATCGTCGACTGCCCCTCGATGGAGGCGGCGACCATCATCAGGGCGATGGCCACGCGGATGATGTAGGGGCTCTCGACCTTGGCCGGGCCCAGGGCCTTGCCGCCGAAGGTGACCACCCGGTGCGGGTCGCACTGCAGGGCGTGGGCGCCGAACTTGGCCAGCTCCGAGGTCCAGCCCAGGGCCCCCTCATAGACCTTGTTCCAGTACATCATCTCCCCGTCGGCGCAGGCGCCCAGGGCGACGAAGATCGGCAGCAGGTCCACCGGCAGGTAGGGCCAGGGCGCCGCCTCCACCTTCTGCAGGATGTAGGGCGTGAACGGCGGCTTGATGCGCAGCGGCCCGTCCGCCTTGGCCGTCGACCACCCGTCCTCGTGCGTCACCGTCACTCCGAACTTGCCGAAGGTCCGGTCGATCAGGGGGAACATCTCCGGCTGGGCGTTCTTGACCGTGATCGCCCCGCCGGTGATGGCGCCGAGCGCCATGAAGGTGGCGATCTCATGGAAGTCCTCGGCGAAGGTGTAGTCGGCGCCGTGCAGGCGATCGACGCCCTCCACCGCCAGTCGGCTGGTGCCGCAGCCTTCGACCTTGGCCCCCATCAGCCGCAGGAACTGGCAGAATTCCTGCACGTGCGGCTCGGACGCCGCGTTCATCAGCAGCGACGACCCCGCCGCCGTGACCGCGCACAGGGCGAAGTTCTCGGTCGTAGTGACGCTGGCGTAGTCGAGCCAATGACTGGCCGGCCTGAACGGCCCGTCGCGGAAGAGGGCCAGCGCCCCCTCCTCGCCCTCCACCCGCACGCCGAAGGTCTGGAACACCTCGATGTGCGGGTCGATCTCGCGCGCGCCCAGGGTGCAGCCCTTGACCTCGCCTTCCAGCCTGGCCTCACCGAAGCGGGCGATCAGGGGCGGGATCAGCATGATCGAGCTGCGCATCCCCTCGGGCAGGCGCGCGGCGGCGACATTGGTGGCGCTGGCGTGGCAGACCTTCAGGAGGCCGGTGTCGAAGTCCATCTCCACCCGGCTGCCCAGAGCCTGGAACAGCTCCAGGATCTTGCGCGCGTCGGTGATGTCCGGCACCCCCCGCAGGATCACCTCCTCGTCGGTCAGCAGGGTGGCGCAGAGGATGGGCAGGACGGCGTTCTTGTTCGCCGAGGGCGTCACGCGGCCCGCGAGGCGGCGGCCGCCCCGAACGATCAGGTTGCTCAAGTCAGTAGGTCCGAGAGAGGGGCGGGAGAGGAGTTTGTGTTTCGCTCTAGCATCATTTCACGGCCGACATCACGCGCCGTGCGTCGGGCGGCTCAGCCGTCGGCGACGGCCTCGATCATCGGCCGCCACTCGGGCCGGATGCGCAGGCCGAAGTCCTCGACCAGCGCGCGCTCCAGGCCCGCCGCATCCAGCAGCTTGAGCACCGTCTCGCGGCCCGGTCGGCGGATGGCCAGGCGATTGTCGGTCAGCACATAGCGCGCCTCGATCAGGGTGCGCGCCACCACCAGGTGGCGGCGGAAGGCCGAGCCCGGATGGGTCGAGATGAACCAGTTGGCCGCCTCGAGGTCGGCCTGCGCCTGGCCGACCAAGTCGCAGACCGGCCGCCAGTCGCCGCCGACCAGGGCCTCCAGCCGCAGGTCGCCCGGCGCCGCCCCCGCGGCGTCGTCACACGCTTCCAGGGGCCGCAGCCGCCGGGGCTCGAACGCCGTGGCCTGCGGGCCGCGCTCGTCCAGGCGCAGCGGCGCGGTCTGCATGCAGCCGCCGAAGCCGACGTCCGCAAGCCAGGGCTCGCCCTCGACCCACACCCGCAGCGCCATGTGCGTGCGCGCCTGCACGTCGTCCGGCGAGCGCCCCCAGCGCGAGCGGGCGATCAGCGGCTCGGCCGCGAAGCCCATCGCCCGCAGGACCCGCAGGAACAGGCTGTTGTGCTCGAAGCAGTAGCCGCCGCGCCGGCCGACGATCAGCTTGGCGTCCACCGCCGCCGGCGAAAGGTCGACGGTCCGGCCCAGCCAGACGTCGATGGTCTCGAAGGGGATCGCCGCCGGGTGCAGGCGCTGCAGCGTGGCCAGGGCGGCGAAGGTCGGTTCGGCCGCCTCCGCATAGCCGATGCGGGCGAAATAGGCCTCCAGGTCGACCATCGGACGCGCCCCCCAGGCGGCGGCAGTCATGAGCGCAACTCATCCGCGCTCATGTCCCGGCCGCCAGAACTAGTTTCACAGCGCCAGATGACGGTCAGTTGCCGACCATCACAAACGATGCTTTCTAGCTTGAGCCATGAACCAGATTGAGGGCTGAGGTGACGCCGTCCACCCTGCCGCTGAACGCACTCCGCGCCTTCGAGGCCTCGGCGCGCCACCTCAACTTCACCCGCGCGGCCGAGGAGCTGTGCGTCACCCAGGGCGCCGTCAGCCACCAGGTGCGGGGGCTCGAAGCGCGCCTCGGCGTCACCCTCTTCCGGCGGCTGGCCCGGGGCCTGGCGCTGACCGACGAGGCGGAGGCCCTGATCCCCGTCCTCACCCACTCCTTCTCCCGCATCGGCGAACTTCTGGACCAGGTGCAGGCCGGCCGCGCCCACCAGACGCTGACCGTCGGCGTGGTCAACACCTTCGCCGTCGGCTGGCTGCTGCCGAGGCTGGAGGACTTTCGCGCCGCACACCCCTTCGTCGACCTGCGCCTGCGCACCCACAACAACAAGGTCGACATGGCCGCCGAACGGCTGGACCTGGCCATCCAGTTCGGCGCCGGCGCCTGGCCGGGCCTCCAGGCCACGCAGGTCATGGCCGCCGACCTCGCCCCGCTCTGCTCGCCTCGGCTGGCCCGCCGCCTGCGCGAACCGGCCGACCTGGCCGGCGCGCCCCTGCTCAGGTCCTACCGCGCCGACGAATGGCCGCGCTGGTTCCGCGCCGCGGGACTGGAGCCGCCGCCCCAGCGCGGGCCGCAGTTCGACTCGTCCATCGCCATGGTCGCCGCCGCCGAGCGATCGGCCGGCGTCGCCCTCGCCCCGCCCTCGATGTTCGAGCACGAACTGTCGGCCGGACGCCTCGTCCAGCCCTTCGCCGCCACCGTCGACACCGGCCGCTACTACCTCACCCGGCCGGCCGGTCGCGAGGCTTCCGAGCCCGCCCAGGCGTTCGCGCGGTGGTGCCTGGACGCCGCGTCCGCAAGGGGTGGCGAAGGGGCCGAAATGTCTGGCGGCTTGTAAAATTCGGGGCTTGCCCCTATCCTCTCACCCCCCGGACGCCCGCGCCCGCGGCCGGAATCAGGATTTCTCCCAGGGGCGATGAGCTAACACCCGTATGGAAAAAGTGCCCATGACCGGCGAGGGCTTTCAGGCTCTCGACGACGAACTGAGGCGTTTGAAGACGCAGGAACGGCCCGCGGTGATCGCGGCCATCGCCGAGGCGCGTTCGCACGGCGACCTGTCCGAAAACGCCGAGTACCATGCCGCCAAGGAGCGGCAAGGCTGGATCGAGGGTCGCATCGCCGAGATCGAGGACAAGATCGCGCGCGCCCAGGTCATCGACGTGTCCAAGCTTTCGGGGGCCCAGATCAAGTTCGGCGCCACGGTCAGCGTCGTCGACGAGGACACCGAGGAAGAGGCCCGCTACCAGATCGTCGGCGAGCACGAAGCCGATGTTCGTTCGGGCAAGGTCTCCATCGCCTCCCCCATCGCCCGCGCGATGATCGGCAAGGAGTCCGGCGACGTGGTCGAGGTCAACACCCCCGGCGGCGTGAAGGCCTACGAGATCCTCAAGGTCGAGTGGATCTAGGCTGATCCCCTGATCGAAGCGGCTTCCGACGCTTCCCCCGCCAAGGCGGGGGAAGACGCGGCGAGCTTGCCCAGCCCTACGCCAGCCCCACCAGCCGCGTCGCCACCGTGCGATAGGCCAGGTCGTCCCCGTGCGCGCCGGCCTCGCGCCAGCAACTGTAGGTCAGCTTGATGACGTGGTCGTCGTCGCCGGCCACGGCGGCGGCGAACAGAGCGGGCCAGTCTAGGGCGGCCCCTTCCGGCGCGCGGTCCTCGAACGCCGGCGCCCCTACCGTCGCATAGGCGGCCAGCCACGCGCCCCACAGGGCCTCAGCCGCCGCCGGCGTGACCAGGGCGGGAACGCGCTCGAACAGCACCCGCGCGGCGTGGGTGGCGGTGATCATGTGGATCACCGTGAAGTTCGGAAACTGCCCGTAGAGCCGCAGAGACGCGCGCGCCAGCAGGCCCAGCAGGTCGCCGTCCACGGCCGGCGCCCCGGACAGGGCGGCGCGGAAGGCCTCGTCCTTCGCCACGGCCGCCATCGCCCCGGTGATCGAGCCCGGCATGGGCGCCCGCCCGCCCACAGCCGCCGCCACCGCGTCCAGGCCGTCCTTGGCCGAAGACGCCGCCGGCCGATCGCCGGTGCGCAGGTCCAGGTCTCGGAAGGTCGCGACCCAGGCCGCCATGGCCGCCGCCACCTCGCCGTCATGGCCGGCGTCCAGCCCGTAGGCCAGGCGGATCAGGGCGTGGAACGCCAGCGTTCCCGGCCCCTCCAGCAGGGTCGGCGCGAGGTCCGCGATCACGGCGTCCGTCCCGCGCGCCGCGATCTCCGCCCTGATCGCCTCGGCAAGGGGGTGGAAGGCCGCGCCGTTTCCCAGCGCCCCGCGCCAGTTGGCGAAAGCGATCGGCGCCTCCGGCCCTTCGCGCGGCAGAGCGACATTGACCTCCCACCAGTCGAAGTAGGCCTTCAGCCGCGCCTCGCCCGCCCCCATATGGGCCAGGGCGACCAGGGCCATGGGCAGGTGATTGACGGTGCCGCGGTGCGAGAGGGCGAAGCGATTGTTGTCGGTGAGCAGCCGGTGGAGAACCGTGTCGGGCATGGTGGGCGCGCCTCTATTTGACAACTCGATGATTGTTTTATTACCCCCTTTGCGTTCCGCGCGCTACACCGACGCCGCGTCCGGCCATACTGCGCCCGAGCGAACCCCGGTTGAGTCTCCCTTGACGGCATGAGCCCCGACGCATGACAGGCAAGATCAGGCCCCTGGTCATCTGGGCCGTGTCCGACGGGCGGGCGGGGATCGAGGCCCAGGT
Source organism: Pseudomonadota bacterium (assembly GCA_018241335.1). GTDB lineage: Bacteria > Pseudomonadota > Alphaproteobacteria > Caulobacterales > Caulobacteraceae > Acaudatibacter. The sequence goes on along the minus strand of JAFEEA010000029.1, from coordinate 7,270 downwards.
CGTCGGCCTCGCCGAGGCCGTGGCCCGCCACGCCCCGGCGCTGGTCGTCAATCGCCGCGTCGCCTGGAAAGGGCCGGCCCGCTGGCTCCCGCCCCAGGTTCACCCCGCATCCAAGGCCTGGCTCGAAGACGCCTCGGCGCTCGGCCCGCCGTGGCCGGACCTTTGGATCGCCGCCGGCCGCGCCAGCCTGCCCCTGTCCCTGCGGGTGCGCGCGCGGTCCGGCGGCCGCACCTTCGTGGTCCAGCTCCAGCACCCGCGCACCGCCCTCGGCGCGTTCGACCTGGTCATCCCGCCCGAGCACGACGGCCTGACCGGCCCGAACGTCTTTCCCATCCTGGGCGCCCCCACCCGCCTGACGCTGGAGAAGATCGGCGGCAAGGCGCACGCCTTCGCCGAGACGCTCGCCCCCCTGCCCCACCCGCGCGTGGCGGTGCTGATCGGCGGCAAGTCGAAGGCCCACGACCTGTCGCCACGCCGGGCCGAGACCATGGCCGCCGAGGTCGAGGCCACCGTCCGCGCCGCCGGCGGCTCGGTGATGGTCACCTTCTCGCGGCGCACCCCGGCGGCCGCGCGCGACATCCTGGCCCGGCGCTGGTCGGGCCTGCCCGGCGTCGTCTGGTCTGGCGAGGGCCCCAACCCCTACTTCGCCTTCCTGGCCGCCGCCGACGTCATTCTGGTCACCGAGGACTCCACCAACCTCGCCATCGACGCCGCGGCGACCGGCAAGCCCGTCCATGTGCTGAAGATGGACGGCGGCGCGGCCAAGTTCGCCCGCTTCCACGCCGCTCTCGCCGCCCGAGGCGTCTCCCGCCCCTTCGACGGCCGGCTCGAAACCTGGGCCTACGAGCCCCTGGCCGAGACCGACCGCGCGGCCGACGAGATCCTCAAGCGGATGGCCGGCGCATGATCCTCGCCATTCTCCAGGCCCGGATGAGCTCCTCGCGCCTGCCCGGCAAGGTGCTGATGCCCCTGGCCGGCGCGCCGATGATCGTGCGCCAGATCGAGCGCGTCTCCCGCGCCCGCCGCATCGACCGCCTCGTCGTCGCCACCAGCGTCGACCCCAGCGACGATCCCCTGGCCGAGGCCGTCCGCCGCGAGGGCGTGCCGGTGTTCCGCGGCGACCTCGCCGACGTCCAGGCCCGCTTCATCGGCGCCCTCGACCAGTACGGCCCCGCCGACCACGTGGTGCGCCTGACCGGCGACTGCCCCCTGGCCGACCCCCAGGTGATCGACGCCACCATCGACAAGGTCGTGGCCGCCGGCGCCGACTACGGCTCGAACACCCCGCCCCACCGCACCTATCCCAAGGGCCTGGACGTGGAGGTGATGACCGCCGCCGCCCTTCGCGCCGCCGCCGCCCGCGCCACCACGCCGGAGGAGCACGAGCACGTCACCTGGATCCTGCACCGCCGTCCCGACCTCTGGCGACAGGCCTTCCTGAGCCAGGGCCCGGAAGAAGGCGACGTGCGCTGGACCGTGGACTTTCCCCACGACTACGCCTTCGTGGCGGCGGTCTATGACGCCCTCTATCCGGCCAATCCCGCCTTCACTTCCGACGATGTCCGCGCCTTCGTCCGCACGCGCGACGACCTGGCCCATTACGGCGGCGAGCGGCGGGTATAGGCTGGCCGTCATGGCCGATTCACCGAAAGCGGCGCTCCGCGACCTGACGCCGGACGACAAGGACCGCATCCTGGCCTGGCGCAACGCGCCCGAGGTGCGCGCCTACATGTACACCGACCACGTCATCAGCGCCGACGAGCACGCGCGCTGGTGGGCCTCGATCCCGACCGACACGCGCCGCCGCTACTGGATCATCGAGGCCAATGGCGCGCCCGTGGGCCTGGCCAATCTGGCCGACATCGACGCGAACCGCCGCCAGTGCGCCTGGGCCTACTACCTGGCCGACCCCTCGGTGCGCGGCATGGGCCTGGGCTCCTATGTCGAGTACTGGATGCTGCAGCACGTGTTCGAGACCCTGGGCCTGCACAAGCTGTGGTGCGAGGTGCTGGTCTCCAACGAGCCGGTCTGGCGCCTGCACGAAACCTTCGGCTTCCGCCAGGAGGCCCGCTTCCGCGACCACGTCCTCAAGGACGGCGCCTGGCAGGACGTACTCGGCCTCGGCATCCTCGAAAGTGAATGGCGCGAGCGCCGCCCGGCCATGGCCGAACGCCTCGTGAGCAAGGGCTTTGAGCCGCCGGGCGCGGCGCCCTAGCCGAACCATCCCGCCTTCGACAGCGGGACCTCCGCCACCGGCTTGATCACCTCGCCGCTGCGCCGCTCGATCTGCAGGGCGTCGATGCGGCCGTGGATGTCGATGCCGCCGCGGTTCAGCGACAGGGCGAGGTCCCGGGCGCTGGCGTAGTCCGAGGTCGTGGCGACGGTGATGTGCGGCAGGTAGGGGCTGTCCTGGCGCAGCGCCGCCTTCAGCGGGCCGGCGTGCAGGGCGTCATGCAGTTGCAGGATCGCGCCGAACCCTTCGTCCGGGATCAGGAACACGTGGAAGCGCCGCACCACCGTCTCGGGCACGACCAGGGCCGAGCGCAGGCGAAAGCGAATGGCGTGACGGCTTTGGGCGTTGGCCTTGATCGCCTTGGTGAAGGCGCCGGGCTCCATCTCCAGGCTGGCGAACAGCAGGGTGAAATAGGGCGCACCCCGGCTGCCGGCCCGCCGCGAGCGGATGTCGGTCAGCCAGGCGAGATCGGCCTTCTCGAAGTGCGGCCGGGCGATGACCTCCAGCGAATCCACGTGGGTTCTCGGCGGTTTCGATCCAGCCAAGCTTACAGCCAGAGCGTAAACGGATCACCGGCGTCCTCGCGAGGCTATCGGTCCGCCTGACGCCGGAACACGATCCGCCGGCCGTGTCGCGCCAGCACCAGGGCGCCATCCTCGATCGCCAGGGCCTGCCGCTCGAACCTGACCTTGCCCAGGTCGTTGGGCTCAAAGCGCAGGCGCGCCTCCACCCCGTCGGCGCGCGGCAGGGGGAAGGCGGGGCTCGCCAGCTCGAAGACTCCCAGCATCACGCTCACCGACACGGCTTGTTGTGCGCCCGCCAGCGGGACCTCCAACCCGTCCTCACCGAACTGGCGTTCGATCGCCGCGCCGTTCGACAATGCGATCCGGGCGTCGAAATATTGCCGTTCCATGCCGGCGGGCAGGTCCAGGGCCAGCTTCACCACCCGCGCCCGCAGGGGCTTGGCCGCCACCAGCACGAATTTCGGATCGGTCACCGGATCGCTGGTCAGCACCACCCGGTCGCCGTCGACCTCCCAGCGCCCCCGCGCTTCCTCGTCGAGCGCCCCATAGGAGAGGGCGTAGCGGAACCGTCCGTCCGCCCCCAGCTCCAGTCCCGCGGCGATCTCCATCTGGCCGCCGTCGTAGGCTCCGGCGAGGGCGGCGCGGGTCACGGCCGGCGCCGCGGCCGTCCGCTCGCCCCAGAGCGCGCCGCCGGCGAAGAGCGCGCCCGCGAGCCGGGCCAGGTCTCGACGGGCCAGGCGCCTCATCCCAGCGCCCCGAACCGGCGCAGCACGTTCAGGGTGATCGCGCGCAGGTACGGGTCGCCGGCCTTCAGCCCGTGCGCCCACTCGGTGGTGCCGCCGTTGAAGACCTCGCCCCGCCCGCGCGTGAACGAGGCCATCACCGCGTGGCCGCGCAGCAGGCGCCGCCGGCTCTCCTCGCTGGCGTCGCCATAGGCGATCTCGGCGGCCTGGGTGAAGTCCTCCGGCGGCAGCACCGGCCGGGCGCCGTGCGACAGGTCCTCGCCGTAGCTGCAGGGCGCGATGGCGATGACCTGCAGGTTCTCCGGCACGCCCAGGCCCGGCGCCGCCTTCGGCAGGCCGTCCTCGCCCCAGGCCAGGCGGCAGCCGTCGTTCTCGTAGGCCAGCAGCGGCGGGTCGAGGCCGACGCTGTCGCCATAGCCCAGGTCCGCCCCCTCCAGGGCCCAGTGCCGGTCGTCATAGACGGTGTAGGCCCCGCTGCCCCGCGCCACGCACATGCCCAGCCGGTGATAGCCGCCATAGAGGAAGGTCAGGCCGGTCAGCGCCGCCTCGGGCCGTCCGAAGGCCGGGTGCGACCACATGTGGGTCCCGTTCGCGCCGGCGTCCGGCTCGGCGACGAAGCCGTTCCACTTGTGAGCCACCAGGGTGCGCCCGCCGTCCTCCCAGCGCACCCGCCAATAGCAGGTGTTGCCGGAGAAGATGGCCAGCTTGCCGCCGCCGTCCACGAACCGCTCCACCTGCTCGCGCTGGGGCTGGGACCAGTATTCGCTGTGCCCCACCGCCAGCATGCAGGCGTAGGGCGCCAGCACCTCCGGCTCGGCCTCCAGGTCCCAGTCGGTGAAATAGTCCAGGGCCACGCCCTCGCGTTCCGCCCAGGCGACGAAGTGATGTTCCCACTTGTTCAGAAACCCCGCCGCCCCGTCGTAGGGCGACAGGCCGTGTTCGCGCCAGAACTCGGGCTTGTCGGTCCTGGGCCGTTCCTGAAAGCCGCGCACGCCGGCGTTCATCAGCCGCGGGCCGTCCGGCGCCATGGCGACGATGTTCTGGGCGAAGGGCCGCCGCGCCGACAGCACCCCGATCGCCCGCGCCATGCCCTCGGCCAGGGTCAGCTCTCGCGCCATCAGGCCGGTGACGTCGCAATAGGAGTTGGCTCCGCCCCACCAGTTGTAGGCGTGGTAGGTGTTGGTCGCGAGCACCAGCGCCGCCCGGGCCCGCGGCCCGTCTCGGCGGGGCTTGACCACCAGCAGGTGGTGGCTCGTCTCGCCCGCCCCGTTGGTCGCGACCAGGTCGTAGTAGCCGGAGCGCCAGTCGCCCCCCACCACGATCTCGCCGCCCTTGGGCCAGCCGCAGCCGTCGCGGTCGGCGCCGGCCGGGGTCGGGGCGTCGACGAGGCCGGCCAGGTCTATCCGCGCCACAACCTCCCGCGCCGCGCCCACCCGGGCGATCTCGAGCCGCGCCTGCGGATGCGAGGAGCTGACGAACAGGCTGACGGTCTCGCCCGGATAGGCGCTCAGGGTGTCGGCATAGAAGGCGATCACGCGGGGTCCCCCGGCTTCGATGTGTCGATCTCGGATGTGTCGATCAGGGCCAGCACGGCCGCCGCGGCCCGCTCGGCGCCGCGACCGTCGCAGAGCGCGCTGGATCGCTCGGTCAGGCTCCAGCGCAGCGCGGGTTCGCCGGCCAGCCGGTCCCAGGCGTCGGCCAGGGCGCCTTCGAAGCCGTCCGCCCGCGCGTCCAGCGCCAGGCTTGCCCCGGCCTCGTCCAGCCGCGCCGCCATGGCCGCCTGGTTGTCGGCCAGCACCACCGTCGCGGTGGGCAGGCCCAGGGTCGCCCGCTCCCAGACGCTGGAGCCGCCGGCGCCGATGGCCAGGTCCGCGTCCGCCGTCAGGGCCGCCATCTCCTGGCTGTTGACGTGCAGGCGGATGCGCCGGTCCTCTTCGGCCACGGCGGCCAGCGCCTCCAGGCTGGGCGCGTCCTGGCCCAGGACCACGTCCAGCCGCACCTCGCCCAGGCGCGGCCGCAGGACCTCGACCACCCGGGCGGTGATGGCCCCCACATCGGTCAGCCCCAGGGCCACCAGCGCCCGCCGCGGCGGATCGTGCCGCGCGCGCCGGCTCAGCGCCCTCGGCCGCGCGGCGGCGAACTCCGGGCGCACCAGGGCGTGATCCGGTCCCGCCAGCACTTCGCAGCCCTCCGGCGTCAGGCCGCCATAGTCCTCCGCCCGGCGACCGAAGCCGGGATCGATCAGCAGGTCGCAGGCGTGCGCCCGGTCGGCCAGGTCGTCGATCGCCACGATCCGCCGGCCCGCCCCGATCAGCGCCGCCTCCTCGGCGGCCCCGGCCAGGTAGTGATCGAACACCACCGCGTCCGGCGCGAACCGCTCGGCGAAGGCGCGGCCCCAACGCACCAGCCCCGGCAGGTCCTCGGTGTTGGCCATGGCCACCACCCCCTGCGACGGCCAGCCGAACCGCGCCAGGACCTGGGCGGCGGCCCGCGATTCCACGAAGGCGCACTCCGCCCCCCGCTCGGCCAGGGCCCGCGCCAGGGTCAGGCAGCGCATCACGTGCCCGCCGCCGACCTGCGGGCCGGCGTCGGCGAAGAACAGAACCCTGGGGCTCGCCGTCATCTTCCCGCTCGAACCTCGCCCACTGTCGCCTCGCCGCACGCGGCGGCAAGACCGTCGCTACGCGAGGATCGCCGCCAGGGCCATGGCTTTCGAACCCGACGCGCCTCAGCGCTCGCTAAGGGCGGCCGCGTCACCTAAATAGAGCGCGAAGATTCCGCCGAGATAGAGACCCCCATGTCCGAACCCCGCTCCGTCCGCTGCCTGATCATCGGCGCCGGCCCGGCCGGCTACACCGCCGCCGTCTACGCCGCCCGCGCCCTCCTGAACCCGGTGCTGATCTGCGGCCTGACCCCCGGCGGCCAGCTCACCATCACCACCGACGTGGAGAACTATCCGGGGTTCGCGGAAGTCATCCAGGGCCCCTGGCTGATGGAGCAGATGCGCGCCCAGGCCGAGCACGTGGGCACGGAGATCATCAACGACATCGTCATGTCCGCCGATCTGTCCCAGCGCCCCTTCCGCCTCACCTGCGACAGCGGCCAGGAGTGGCTGGCCGAGACCCTGATCATCGCCACCGGCGCCCAGGCCAAGTGGCTGGGCCTGGATTCCGAACAGCGCTTCCAGGGTTTCGGCGTCTCCGCCTGCGCCACCTGCGACGGCTTCTTCTACCGCAACAAGGAGGTCGTGGTGGTCGGCGGCGGCAACACCGCGGTCGAGGAGGCCCTGTTCCTCACCAATTTCGCCTCCAAGGTCACCCTGGTCCATCGCCGCGACGAGCTGCGCTCCGAGCGGATCCTGCAGGAGCGGCTCTTCGCCCATCCCAAGGTCGAGGTGATCTGGGACAGCGCCATCGACGAGGTGCTGGGCCAGACCGATCCCCTGGGCGTGACCGGCGTCATGCTCAAGAACGTCAAGACCGGTGAGACGCGCCAACTGCCCTGCGACGGCGTCTTCGTGGCCATCGGCCACGCTCCGGCCTCCGAGCTCTTCCGCGGCCAGCTCAAGATGGACGAGAACGGCTACCTGCACGTCCGCCCCGGCTCGACCTCCACCGATATCGACGGGGTCTACGCCGCCGGCGACGTCACCGACGACGTCTATCGCCAGGCCGTCACCGCCGCCGGCATGGGCTGCATGGCCGCCCTGGAGGCGGTTCGCTTCCTGGCCGAGAAGGACCACGAGGCGGCGCACAAGCCGCTGAGCCACG
>JAFEEA010000299.1 GCA_018241335.1 Pseudomonadota bacterium | reverse complement strand
GTGCGCTCGGGCCTCACGGCCGAGGCCGCCGTGGAGCGCGTGCGCTCGGAGCATCGCGCCCGCATCGGCCAGGCCCGCGACCCCTACCTGCGCGAGCGCCTGCACGACCTGGAAGACCTCAACGACCGCCTCCTGCGCCACCTGTCCGGCGAAGGCGCGGGCGAGCGCGCCTTGCCCGACAACGCCATCCTGATCGCCCGCAACCTCGGCCCCGCCGACCTCCTGGAATACGATCGCGACAAGCTGCGCGGCCTGTTGCTGGAAGAAGGCTCCTCGGCCAGTCACGCGGCCATCGTCGCCCGCGCCCTCGACATTCCCTGCGTGGGCCGCCTGGCCGGCCTGCGCGACAGGGTCAACGAGGGCGATCCGGTGATCGTCGACGCCGAGAGCGGCGAGGCCTATCTGCGCCCGCGCGCCGACGTCGTGGGCGCCATCCGCACCCGGATGGATGTCCGCGCCCAGCGCCGGGCCGAATTCGCCAAGCTGCGCGACACCCCCGCCTTCACCCGCGACGGCGCCAAGGTCACCCTGCTGATGAACGCGGGCCTCGCCGTCGACCTGGATATCCTGGGCGACACCGGGGCGGAGGGCATCGGCCTCTTCCGCACCGAATTCCAGTTCATGGTCTCCGAGGACCTGCCGCGCTTCAACGCCCAGGCGACCCTCTATTCGCGGGTCCTGGACGTGGCCGGCGATCTGCCGGTGACGTTCCGCACCCTCGACCTGGGCGGCGACAAGGTGCTGCCCTACCTGGAGGCCGAGCGCGAGGACAACCCGGCCCTCGGCTGGCGCGCCGTGCGCATGGGCCTGGATCGGCCGGCGCTGCTGCGCCTGCAGCTTCGCGCCCTGATCGCCGCCGCGCGCGGTCGGGCGCTTAAGATCATGTTTCCCCTGGTGGCCAGCGTGGAGGAGTTCCGCGCCGCCCGCGCCCTGGTCGACCACGAGGTGGCCTGGGCCCAGCGCCGCGGCCGCGCCGCGCCCTCGCGGCTGGACGTGGGGGCCATGATCGAGGCGCCGTCGCTGATCTGGCACCTCGACGCGCTGTTGCCGATGACCGACTTCGTCTCGGTCGGCACCAACGACCTCATGCAGTACCTGTTCGCGGCGGACCGGGGAAATCCAAGGGTTTCCGACCGCTACGACCCCCTGTCGCCGCCGGCCCTGCGGGCGCTCAAGGCGATCAGGGACGCCTGCTCGGAGACCGGCACGCCGGTGTCCGTATGCGGAGAGATGGCCGGCCGGCCCCTGGAGGCCTTCGCCCTGGTGGGCCTGGGCTTCGAGGCCCTGTCCATGCCGCCGGCCGGTATAGGCCCGGTCAAGCAGATGGTGCTGTCCTGCGACCGCGAGGCGGCCCGGCGGGGCGTCGAGAGCCTGCTGAAGGGAACCGGCGGATCGGTCCGCAACGAGATCGAGACCCTCGCGAGGAAGCTTTATGTCGCGGTCTAGGCCATTGGAATCATGCGATTTCACTGGTATTCACAACGGATCGTTAACGAAGCCTCGTTAGTGCGTTTTGGGTGGCCTTCCCCTGTCCGGGGCTGGGCGAGAGTCGGGGATTAAGTAGCCATGCCGCTGGACACGGGCGCGGTTACCGATTTCGACGTTGCGGGCGCCGGCTCGGCGATGGGATCGCCTGGGAGCGCGCGGCGTTCCCAACGGGTGATCCTCGAGGGCGACAACATCGGCCAGTCGTTGCGCATGATCCGCGAGGCCAGGGGCCTCTCCATCGACGCCGTGGCCGAGATGACGCGGATCCGCCCCAGCTACATCGCCGCCATCGAGGCCTCCGACATGGCCTCGCTGCCGTCGCGGCCCTTCGCCATCGGCTATGTCCGCGCCTACGCCCAGGCGCTCGACCTCGACGCCGACTCCGTGGTCGCCCGATTCAAGGCCGAGGCGCCGGAGCACGACGCGTCCCTGCGCACCCCCGTCGGCGTGCGCCACAACATGCCCCGCCGCTTCGGCCCCATGGCCGGGGTCGCCGCCGCCCTGATGATCGCCCTGATCGGCTGGAACGTGGCCCGCCACGCCATGGCCCAGAACGAGGCCGGCCAGCCGCGTCAGGTGCGCCAGGTGCCCGTGGCCCAGATCAAGCCGGCCACCGGCGTGGTCTCCCTGGGCGCGCCCCTGCCGCCGCCGCCGGAAGCCACCACGCCCAAGCCCTATGTGCCGCCCGGCATGCTCGACCAGGGCGCGCCCGCCGCCTCGCCGGCCGCCATCGCCGCCCAGGCGGCGGCCGACGCCAACGCGCCGCCGATCGGCTCGCCCTTCATCCAGGCGGGCAAGATCTACGGCGATCCCACCCCCGGTCCCGGCCTGATCCTGCAGGCGACCAAGGGCACCACCCTGACCGTGCACGGCGCCGGCGGGGCGATCTACTTCACCGCCTTCCTCAAGGCCGGCGAGGCCTGGCGCGCGCCCGCCCAGGTCAAGGGCCTGGCGGTGGATGTCGGCGCGCCGGCGGCGGTGTCGGCCTATGTGGCCGGCGTCTCGCGCGGGCCGCTGAAGGATCCCACCACCTCCCTGGCCCAGTACGGAAGCTGACCGGAGTTCGGTCGGTTTTTACCGCCTGTGGCCCCGCGACCCCTTGGGGCCGGGCCCGTTTGACCCTATCCTTGGCGCATCATGGCGATTGAAGATCACACTCACGTGCGCCCCTGGCGCCAGATCGATCGGCGCAAGTCGCGCCAGATCCGCGTCGGCAACGTCCTGGTGGGGGGCGATGCGCCCATCACCGTCCAGTCGATGACCAACACCCTCACGGCGGACGCCGCGGCCACCCTGGCCCAGATCCGCCAGCTCGAGGAAGCCGGCGCCGACATCGTGCGGGTCTCGTGCCCCGATGTTGAATCCACGGCGGCCATGCCGACCATCACGCGCGAGGCCAAGGTGCCGATCGTCGCGGACATCCATTTTCACTACAAACGCGGCATCGAGGCGGCCAAGGCGGGCGCGGCCTGCCTGCGCATCAATCCCGGCAACATCGGCGGCAAGGCGCGCGTCAAGGAGGTCGTCCAGGCCGCCCGCGACCACGGCTGCTCCATGCGCATCGGCGTCAACGCCGGCTCGCTGGAAAAGGAACTGCTGGAAAAGTACGGCGAGCCCTGCCCGGACGCGATGGTGGAAAGCGCCCTCTACCACGCCCGCATGCTGCAGGACGAGGACTTCCACGAGTTCAAGATCAGCGTGAAGGCGTCGGACCTGTTCATGACGGTCGCCGCCTACCAGCAGCTGGCCGAACAGATCGACTGTCCCCTGCACGTCGGCGTCACCGAGGCCGGCGGCCTGCGCTCTGGCACCATCAAGTCGGCCATCGGCATGGGCAGCCTGCTGTGGGCCGGCATCGGCGACACCATCCGCGTCTCCCTCGCCGCCGATCCGGTGGAAGAGATCAAGGCAGGCTTCGACATCCTGAAGTCGCTGGGCCTGCGCCACCGCGGCGTGAACATCATCGCCTGCCCGTCCTGCGCCCGTCAGGGCTTCAACGTCATCGAGACGGTGGGCAAGCTGGAGCAGCGCCTGGCGCACATCTCCACCTCCATGAGCCTGTCGATCATCGGCTGCGTGGTGAACGGCCCGGGCGAGGCCTTGATGACCGACGTCGGCTTCACCGGCGGCGGCAAGGGCTCGGGCATGATCTATCTGGCCGGCAAGCCGGACCACAAGATGGACAACGACAAGATGGTCGAGCACATCGTCGAGTTGGTCGAGGCCAAGGCCAAGGAAATCGAGGCCGGCAAGGCCGCGCCCCTGGCGGCGGAGTAGGCGCGGGCCCGCGGGCCTGAGCCCCTCACCCTCCCACCGCTGCGCGGCGGGCCCCTCCCTCTCCCTCTGGGAGAGG
>JAFEEA010000298.1 GCA_018241335.1 Pseudomonadota bacterium | reverse complement strand
TTGCCGGCGCCGTGCGCCACGTTGCCCAGGTAGCAGTCTTCCACCGCTTCCTTCTCGACGCCCGCGCGCTCGACGGCGTGCTTGATGGCGTGGGCGGCCATGGAGACCGTCGGGGTGATGTTGAACCCGCCGCGGCCGGACTTGGCCAGACCGGTACGCGCATAGGAAACGATGACCGCTTCACGCATGATCGAAAATTCCTCCCTGGAGAACAGTTGTTCGAAATGTAGTGATCCTTAGGGCGCTGGCTACCGAAAAGCGAATCAAGCCTTTGCGGAATCGGCGTTTTAGGTCCCCAGGATGACGTGGAGTGAGCCTGGCGCGGCTCAAGCGGCCTGGGCGACCGGCGGACGGCCGATCCAGACCTGGTGGCTGCGCGCCAGGAGCTGGCCGTCGGCGGTCCACAGGGCGGTGCCGGAGATGCGCCGGCGACCCTGCTGCTCGATCGGCCAGGCGGTGACGATGCAGGGCTCGCCCACGGCGGGACGGCGCAGGATCTCGCAGGTCATGGTGCCCAAGAGGCCCCCGCCCCCTTCGGTGACCACCCAGGCCACCGAGCCGGCGCAGTCGAGCGCGGCCCAGAGCACCTCGACCGGGACCAGGCCCTCGGCGTCGGCGAAGACGGGATTGGGCGTCCAGGGGCCGGCCACGAAGCCGGGCTCGCGGCCCTCGACCTGGCCGGTGAAGACGCGCAGGCCGTAGCCTTCCTCCAGCTTGTCGCCGCAGGAGAAGCAGATGGGATGGAAGGGCCGGTGCAGGCCGGGGAAGCCGGGGGCGGCGGCGATGGCCTCAGCCATCGTGGGCGGCGGCGGCGGGGTCGGGATGTCCGACGCATCGCCGGGACGCCCCTCCCCGATCAGGTCGCCGTCGGCGTTCTCCATCCGCACGCCGTCGCCGAACGGCTTGAGGAACAGGGGTGTGTTCAGCGGCGGCGGGGCGCGTAGCACGGCGGTGGCCACGCCATCGAAGGGCTTGGCGAGCAGGCCGCTGACGTAGCCGCCGTTACCGGAGTTGGGCGGGCCGCAGAATTGCTGGGTGATGACGAGTTCGCTCGGCGTGTCCTTGGGCATCAAATCCTCTCGCGCGGGAAATCCTCAAAGCGAGGCGGGCCGCGCATCACGTTCAAATGCGGTCGAAAAATCAGAGCAAAGCTAGGCCGTCAAGGTCGGCTATCCCGTGCGGGCGACCTTGGCGGGCGCGCGGTCGTTGTCGGCCGGCGCCTCGCCGCCCAGGCGCTCGACCAGGGCGCGGTACTCTTCCCAGAGGCCCTCGGGCAGGCGCTCGCCGAAGCGGTGGTAGCCGGCCGGGATGAGGGCCGCCTCTTCGCGCCAGACGTCCTCGTCCACCGACAGCAGGAGCTCCAGCGCCTCGTCGGCCAGGTTAAGGCCCGAGACGTCGAGCGCCTCGCGCGTCGGCAGGCGGCCGATGGGGGTGTCCTGGGCGCCGGCCGAGCCTTCCAGGCGTTCGGCGATCCACTTGAGCACCCGGCTGTTGTCGCCATAGCCCGGCCAGACGAACTTGCCCTGGGCGTTCTTGCGGAACCAGTTGACGAAGTAGATGCGCGGCAGCTTGGCGGCGTCGGCCTTTTCGCCCATGGCCAGCCAGTGGCTGAAGTAGTCGCCCATGTTGTAGCCGCAGAAGGGCAGCATGGCGAAGGGATCGCGGCGCAGCTCGCCGACCTTGTTCTCCGCCGCCGCGGTGCCCTCGGAGGCGACGTTGGAGGCCAGGAAGACGCCGTGGCGCCAATCGAAGGCTTCCGTCACCAGCGGCACGGCGCTGGCGCGGCGGCCGCCGAACAGGATGGCCGAGATCGGCACGCCCCTGGGGTCTTCCCATTCCGGGGCGATCACAGGGCACTGGCCGGCCGGGGCGGTGAAGCGCGCGTTGGGGTGCGCCGCCGGCTCGTCGGAGCCGGGCCGCCAAGGCTGGCCCTTCCAGTCGGTCAGGCCCTCGGGCGGGGCGTCGGTCAGGCCTTCCCACCAGACGTCGCCGTCGGCGGTGAGGGCGACGTTGGTGAAGATGGCGTTCTCGGCCAGGCCCGCGATGGCGTTGGGGTTGGTGGCCAGGCCCGTGCCCGGCGCCACGCCGAAGAAGCCGGCCTCCGGATTGATGGCGTAGAGGCGCCCATCGTCACCGAAGCGCATCCAGCAGATGTCGTCGCCGATGGTCTCGGCCTTCCAGCCCGGCAGGGTCGGCTGCAGCATGGCGAGGTTGGTCTTGCCGCAGGCGCTGGGGAAGGCCGCGGCCAGATAGTGCGCCTTGCCCTGCGGCGAGGTCAGCTTGAGGATCAGCATGTGCTCGGCCAGCCAGCCCTCGTCGCGGGCCATCACCGAGGCGATGCGCAGGGCGTAGCACTTCTTGCCCAGCAGGGCGTTGCCGCCGTAGCCCGAGCCATAGGACCAGATCTCGCGGTCCTCGGGGAAGTGGACGATGTACTTGGTGTCGTTGCACGGCCAGGCGACGTCGACCTCACCGGGGGCCAGGGGCTTGCCCACGGTGTGCACGGCCGGCACGAAGAAGCCGTCGGTCCCGATCTGGTCCAGCGCCGCCTGTCCCATGCGGGTCATCACCTTCATGGAGACGACGACATAGGGGCTGTCGGTGATCTCGACGCCGAGCTGGCTGATCTTGGAGCCCAGCGGGCCCATGCAGAACGGCACCACGTACATCGTGCGCCCGCGCATGCAGCCGTCGAACAGGCTGGCCAGTTCCGCGCGCATCTCGCCCGGCTCCAGCCAGTTGTTGGTGGGGCCGGCGTCGGCCGGATCCTTGGAGCAGATGAAGGTGCGGCTCTCGACGCGGGCCACGTCCTTTGGGTCGGAGCGGGCGTAGAAGGAGTTCGGGCGCTTTTCCGGGTCCAGCCGGACCAGGGAGCCGGCCTCTATGAGCTGGGCGGTCATGGCGTCCCACTCCGCCTCCGAGCCGTCGCACCAGTGCACGCGGTCGGGCTTGGTCAGGGCGGCGATCTCTCGCACCCAGGCGACCAGGCGTTTGTGTTTGGTGGGCGCGGGGTCCAGCCCCGGAATGGCGGCTACCGCTACTTCCCCGTCGGGCATCGACATCATCACCGTATCTGTTTTGGGTCAGGCTGGCGCTGACCTGCAATGGTCGTTCCTAAGGTCCAGAACTGCCGACGGCAATGAGTCGTTCAAGGGAAAGAACGTCGAATTGTCGCGCTAGATCACCTGACCTTGGGTGAGGTCGAGGCTGTTGATTGGGCTGAACATTTCACGCGCGCGGCCCTTCTGTGCTCGAATGAAACGGCCCGGGGCCGGCGCGTTGCTGATGACACCGGTAGCAACGGCGATGGAGCGGCAAGTTTCACTGGAAACGGGGCTGGCCGGGGATGGCGGCCGTGGCGAAGCCGCACGATGGTGCAAGCGCAGATCATGCCTCCACCCGGCGGGCCTGAAACGCCGCCACCCTCCGTAAATCACCGTAATTTACGGTTGGCGCTGGCCCTCCACGCCGACATATCCACCGTCCTCCCCGGGCACGGCCACGTCGATCAGCTTGGGCATCAAGTGGGTGATCACAGACATGTAGGTGCGCAGGTGAGCCACGCGCAGCCGTCGAATGATCTCGTCCTGATTGGCCTCGAAGTCGTCGAAGAAGACCTCCGCCACGCGGGCGGATCGGTTGCGCGAGCCGATGGGACGGCCCGGGTTGCCGGCGCCGAAGCGGCCGTTGGATTGGCGGGTGTTCTTATGGGTGATGTCGGTCATGAAGGGTTCCGGTGGTGGGAAACCGGAAGGATTGGGATGGATTCGGAGGTGTTGCAATTTGCAAATGCCCCATCCTTCCCGCTCACCCCGGCGAAAGCCGGGGCCCAGGCAAAACCCGCCGCGTCCCCATCTGAAGGGGGTTCGTTGAATTTGAGACTATTG
>JAFEEA010000297.1 GCA_018241335.1 Pseudomonadota bacterium | reverse complement strand
GGCGACGCCACCGACGCGGGCGGGTTCGTCAGTGATCGGCTTTGGCTGACGCGTAGCCTGTCGCTGATCGGCAGCGTGCGGGTGGACGGCTACTGGGCGACCTTCAACAGTGTCGCGCCGGGCAATATCCTGACCCCGATCAGCGTCCGCTCGACCCTGGTCTCGCCCCGTGCCAGCCTGGTGTTCGAGCCCAGCGACACATCCACCTTCTACGTCTCCTGGGGCCGTTCCCAGACGCCGCAGGGCTCGTCCATCGTCGGCGCGGCGACCGCCGTGGCGCTCACCGCCAAGGACCTGGCGCCGGAAACCGCCCGCTCGGTGGAGGTCGGCGCCAAGGTCGGGGTGCTGGGCGGGCGCCTGGCGCTCACCGGCTCGGTCTTCGACGTGGCGAAGGACAACGCCACCCAGACCGACCCGGCCACCGGCTTCCTGCAGGCCCAGTCGGGCGAGAAACAGCACGTCAGGGGCCTCGAGCTCGGCGCGACGGGCAAGCTCGCCCGCGGCTGGTCGGTGTCGGCCAACTACACCTGGCTGGACGCCCGCATCCGCCAGTCGTTCGTCAACTGCGTGGTCCCCACCAGCACGTCCGGGACGCCGACGACGGTGGTCTGTCCCGTCGGCGTGACGGCGGCGATCCCGGTGGAAAACACCGTCGCCGAGGGCCGCCAGGTGACCTTCGTGCCCCGCAACGCCGCCTCGCTCTTCACCACCTACGACTTCCAGGGCCCCCTGTCGGGCCTGGAGATCGGCGGCGACGTGACCTGGCAGAGCCGACTCTTCGTCGGCTACACGGCGGTCAGCGCCTCCTATGCGAACCGCGCCAGCCTGGTCGCCAGCAAGTTCGCCGAGGTCCCTGACAGCTTCACACTGGACGCCTTCGCCGCCTACCGCATCGGCGCGTACCGGGTGGCGGTGAACGTCTACAACCTGACCAACCGGCTCAACTACGCCCAGGTGTTCGGCAACCGCGCCGTGCCCGCGGCCGGCCGGACGGTGATCGTCTCGCTCGGCGCTAGCTTCTAGGGGGCACGCAGACATGTTGGCGCATATCGAACAGGTGCTGACCAAGGCCGAGGTGGCCGAATTCCGGGCGGTGCTGGAGGCCCAGGACTGGGTGGACGGCCGGGTCACCGCCGGCAGCCAATCCGCCCTGGCCAAGCGCAATCTCCAGGTCCCCGAGGACGCGCCGGCGGCGCGCGCCCTGGGCGAGCGGGTCCTGGGCGCCCTCGGCCGCAACGAGACCTTCATCTCGGCGGCCCTGCCGCTGAGGGTCTTTCCGCCGCTCTTCAACCGCTACGACGAGGGCATGGGTTTCGGCCCCCACATCGACAATTCCGTGCGCTTCGCCGGGCCGGTGCGCTTCCGCACCGACGTCTCCTGCACCCTCTTCCTGACCGAGCCGGAGGACTACGACGGCGGCGAGCTGGTGATCGAGGACACCTTCGGCGAGCACGCCGTGAAGCTGGAGGCGGGTGACATGATCCTCTACCCGGCCACCAGCCGCCACCGGGTCGAGCCGGTGACGCGCGGCTCGCGCTGGGCGGCCTTTTTCTGGGCGCAGTCGATGGTCAAGAACGAGCCTGACCGGCAGACCCTGTACGACCTCGACCAGGCCATCAGGGCGCTGTCGGCCCAGGTGGGGCAGGGGGACGCCTCCGTAATCACCCTGAGTGGCGTCTATCACAACCTGGTGCGACGTTTTGGCGACGCCTGAGCCGGCAATCCCGTTGATTCATGCGTCGTTAGTCTGATATTGATAATCGTTCTTAAGAGATGCGATCAGAGCAAGCCGTGCGTAGCCTTCCTGACTTCGATCGTCCGTCCGAGCCCGCCGTCCCGATGGCGGAGACGCTGTCGTCCCTGGGCGATGGCCGGCGCGGCTTCTGCGGCGTCGTGGCGGCCGTGAACGCCCCGGCCAATGGCGACCTGCCGCCGGCGGAGATGGAGCGTCGGCTGCTGGAGATGGGCTTCGTCGAGGGCGCGCGGGTGGAAATCCTGCACGAAGGCCTGTTCGGCGCCGATCCGATCGCCGTCAAGCTGGACGACATGCGCGTGGCCCTGCGCCGCCGCGACGCCCGCGGCGTGATGGTGCGCGCCCAGTCCGCCATCGAACGGGTGAAATGAGCACCGCCGCAGAACTGACCAGCGCCCCCGCCGAGGTCGAGGCGGCGTCCTCCCTCGCGCCCCTGCGCGTGGCCCTGGTGGGCAACCCCAATTCCGGCAAGACGGCGATGTTCAACGCCCTGACCGGCGCGCGCCAGAAGGTGGCCAACTACGCCGGCGTCACGGTCGAGCGCAAGGAAGGCCAGCTCACCGCGCCGGACGGGCGCAAGGTCACGGTGCTCGACCTTCCGGGCACCTACAGCTTCCGCGCCCGCAGCCCCGACGAGGTGGTGACCCGCGACGCCGTTCTGGGCCGTCTCGCCGGCGAGACGGCGCCCGACGCGGTGATCTGCGTCGCCGACGCCACCAACCTGCGCCTGGTCCTTCGCCTGGCCCTGGAGCTCAAGGCCGTGGGCCGCCCAGCGGTGCTGGCGCTGAACATGATCGACATCGCCCAGCGCCAGGGCCTCGAGATCGATAGCGACCGCCTGTCGCGCGAACTCGGCATGCCGGTGGTCTCCACCGTGGCGACCCGCAAGCGCGGCATCGACGATCTTGTCCGCGCGGTCCAGGCCCGGGCCGCCGAGCCCGGGGCCGGGTCGGCCGATTCCTGGCGCGAGCCCTCGGCCGGCGAAATCCGCGCCCTGCACCGCGACGCCGAGCGCATCCTCAAGGCCTGCGTGACCCCGCCCAAGCGGCCGGACACCTGGACCGGCCGGCTGGACAGCGTGCTTCTGCATCCCGTGCTGGGCTTCGTGGTCCTGCTGGGCGTGCTCTTCCTGATGTTCCAGGCGGTGTTCACCGGCGCCAAGCCGATCATGGACGCCATCACGGCCGGCTTCGACTGGACGAGCGCGGCAGTGGGCGGCGCCCTGCCGGACGGGGTTCTCAAGAGCCTCCTCTGCGACGGCATCATCGCCGGCGTCGGCAGCGTGGTGGTCTTCCTGCCGCAGATCATGATCCTCTTCGCCTTCATCATCCTGCTGGAAGACTTCGGCTACATGGCCCGGGCCGCGTTCCTGCTGGACAAGGTGATGGGCGGCGCCGGCCTGCATGGGCGGGCGTTCATCCCGCTGCTCTCCAGCTTCGCCTGCGCCATCCCGGGGATCATGGCCACGCGGGTGATCGACCAGAAGCGCGACCGGCTGACCACCATCCTGGTGGCGCCGCTGATGACCTGCTCGGCGCGGATCCCGGTCTACACCCTGATCATCAGCGCCTTCGTGCCCGCGCGCACGGTGTGGGGCTTCCTCAGCCTGCAGGGGCTGGTGTTCTTCGGCCTCTATGTGGCCGGCATGGTCAGCGCCCTGGCGGTGGCCTGGGTGATGCGGACCTTCTTCCTGCGCGGCGCGTCGGAGCCCTTCATCATGGAGCTGCCGGCCTACAAGATCCCCGATCCGCTCAATGTCGCCCGCAACGTCTGGCAGCGGGCCCAGATCTTCCTGCAGCGCGCCGGCACCATCATCCTCTCCATGATGGTCCTGATCTGGTTCCTCTCCACCGTGCCCCTGGCGCCGGCGGGGGCCAAGGGACCGGCCATCGACTACAGCTTCGCCGGCATGATCGGCCACGCCATCCAGCCGCTGCTGGCGCCGATCGGCTTCTCCTGGCAGATGGCCGTGGCCCTGATCCCGGGCATGGCGGCGCGCGAGGTGGCCGTGGGCGCGCTCGGCACCGTCTACGCAATCCAGGGCGGCGAGGAAGCCACCGGCGTCCTGGGCGCGCACCTGGCGCACCAGTGGTCCCTGGCCTCGGCCCTGGCCTTCCTGGCCTGGTACGTCTTCGC
>JAFEEA010000296.1 GCA_018241335.1 Pseudomonadota bacterium | reverse complement strand
AAATCCGCCAGGGCGCTGGCGCAGCCGGCGGACAGGGGACGCGCGCCCTTGGCCCGCGTGGCGATGATCGCCGCAAGCCGCGCGCGCGGATCGCCCTGGGTGAGTTCGGCATAGACCTGGCCAAGGCTGAAGGTCAGCTCTGTCGTCTCGGCGACATAGGCGCCCACGCCAATGAACCCCGTTCGCGCCGCCTCCGCCCAGAAGGGGTCGGCGCCGGCCGGCGCCGGAAGCAGCATCACGGCCAGTTTCTGCAGCTCGTCGAGCACCGCGACCGCGTCGGTCCGGTCGATGTGGCCGAGGGGATTGAAGCGCGCCGTCCGCCCTTCGGGCTCCAGGGGATCGAACAGGATGACCTCCTGGCCATGCGCCGCCCGGTATCCCGCCGAGGCGTCCCAGTTCTCCCGCTTGATGTCGAGCACCACGAGCGAGTCGGGCCAGGTGAGCAGGTTGGGGATCACCACGCCGACCCCTTTTCCGCTGCGGGTGGGGGCATACAGAAGCGCATGCTCGTCGCCGCCGAACACCAGGGGGCGGCCCGCCTTGCGACCGAGAACGATGCCGCGGCGCGCGCGCAGTCCGGCGCGTGTCACGTCCCCTTCGCTCGCCCACCGTGCGGCGCCGTGCAGGGGCGGTCTGGCCCCAAGGCCGATCGCGAGCAGGATCGAGGCGACTATTGTGAGGGCGCTCGCCGCGCCGATCGCCAGCCACCGGCGGACCTCGGGATCGGCGCGGAAGTACCAGAACCAGGCCGGCGCTGCCGACAGGTTGGTCGTGAAGCCCAGGCGCCTGAGGCCAGCCAGGGCCACGGCGAGCGCGACGGCGGTGGCGACGCCGGCGGCCGCCGCGCCCAGTGCGCCGAGATAGACGGCCTTAAGCGGCCAGGGCGCGCTTGCGAAGCGGCTCATACCAGACCTCGGTGATGCGGAAACGGCCGTCGACCCGGCGCATCTGCACCACCACGTCCACCAACAGGTGGAGCAGGGCGCGAATGTCGTCGCGGGCGAGATCCCGCCCGCCCTCGCTCTCCTTCACGAGCAGCGTCAACTGTTCGAAGGCGAGGGGCGCGCTGTCGGCGTGGATGGTGGTGATCGAGCCGGGATGACCGGAGTTGACGTTGCGCAGGTAGTAGAAGGCCGTCCCGTCGCGAAGCTCCTGTAGCAGGATCCGGTCGGGCCGCATGCGCAGGGCGCTCTCGAGCAGCTGCTTGGCGCCAACCTGGGCCAGGCCCTGGCCATCCTTGGCGTAGAGCAGGTGCACCACATTGCGGTGCGGCACGATCAGCTCACGGGCGTCCTCGATGGTCAGCAGCCGCTCGTGCTCCGGGATAAGCCGGATCAAACCCTTGGCGAAGGTGGTCTTGCCCGATCCCGTGGCGCCGGAGATCAGGATGTTCTTTCGCCGGGTCACCGCGGCCGAGAAGAAGGCCGGCCAGTCCCCTGACTGGTGCAACTGCATGAGGTGAGCGTCATGCGCACTGAGCGTCTCGTCGGACGGGGTGACCGCCTCGAACAGCCCGGCTTCGGCGAAGTCTTCCATGCCGAAGGCGGCGCCGCAGGGCTTTCTCAAGGTGATCGAGATGTGCTCCGCCGCCGGGGGCATGACGATCTGGCACCGTTCTCCGGTCGGCAGCACCGTCGAGCAGATCGGCGTCTCGGCGGTGACGTCCTGGGTGGTGACGGCGGCGGCCGCCACGGCGAGAGGGCGCAAGGCGGCCTCGGTGAGCTCGGGCGCCTCGAACCACCGCCATCCGCCAGCGCGTTCCACCGCGAATTCGCCCGGACGATTGACCACCAGTTCGGTGACGTCAGCCGGTTCCAGATGGCGGCGCAACGGCGCCAGGTAGTGCTGCAGCACCGACAGGTCGCCGGACATCTCACCGCGCCTTCAGGGCATAGACCGCCGAGAAGTCGAAGTCCTGGGCGGCGAAGATCGCCACCTGGCTTCCTTGCGGCTTGGTCAGGGTCGGCGGGATGTTGATCGAGTTCTGCAGGGCGATACCGGCGGCGTCGGAAGGCGCGCGCGCCACCTCGCCATTGGGGTCGCGCCGCGAGGCGACGGCCGCAGCCGTGTCGTCGACGATCGACAGCAGCAGGGCGCCGCCGAACCGCGCCCAGAAGTGGGTGTCGAGGTCGCCATCGAAGCCCGCTCGGCCCAGGGCGTCGCTGGCCGGCGAGGCCAGTCCGATCGCCACCCCCGCCGGCGTCACCGCACGGATCCAGAGGACGAAAAGGCGGCTCTGCCCCTGGCGCAGGCCGGAGTGGTATTCGCCGAGCACCTTGGTGCCCTTCTCCATCAGCACCACCGCGCCGTTGTCCGAATAGACGTCATTGGGGATCACGCAGCTCACATAGCCGGCCGTCCCGGTGTCCATGGCGGTCTGCAGGATGCAGGGGATGGCCGTGCCCGCGGTAATCAGGAAGTTGCGGTCGGGCAGGCGTCCCGCCCGCGCCAGGCCGATCTGCGAGCCCTGACGCAATTGCTCGAGCTCCGTGGGCGCATGGCTGGCCGCCTGGCTCAGGCCGGCGACAGGCCGCAGGTCGTCCCGAAGACCTCCAAGCTGGCCCTGGCCCTGGTCGAAGGCCAGCATGGGCGCGCCGCGGATCGCTTTGAGCCGCGCCGTACGCGCCGCCGCGGCGGCCTCGGCTGAGGCGGCGCCTGGCGCGGCGCCTTGCGGCGCCATCGCCTCCGCGGCGGGCGGCCTTGCCGGGCCGAGCGATGGGGCTCCCGGCCCGGGGTTCGACAGGGTCGGCGCCCCGCCGGCCGGGGCGTCGACCTTGGCCGGCTCGAAGGCCACGACCTGGCTCGCCGGCTGTTCGGGGACCTTGGGTCTGCGCGGGGCGTGGTTGTAGGTGGCGTAGAGGAAAACACCGCAGCCGGCCGCAAGGGCGGCGACCGTCGCCAGCTTGCCGGTCCGGCCTGCGCCGAACCGGCCAGCGATCGGCGAGATGGCGCGGTCGTAAGCGGCGAGGTCGTTCTGCGCCTCCCGGCCGGTCGCCGGCGACATGTCGGGCTCACTCATGGTGGTCCCCCGCGGTCATTGGCGGACGCGCCGCCGGCGCGCCCGTGTCGGTGCGTTCGACGTCGGGCGAGGCCGTGTTGGCGCCGGTGGCGGCGCCGTAGGGATCGGGGGCGTCGTTGTAGATGCAGAGCACGTCGCGGCCGCGCCGCAGGCGGATTTCCCTGGCCGTGCCGTGGATCACCACGAATTCGCCGCGCACGTCGAAGGGCGCGAGGCTCTCCGAGCCATCCGGCGACACCTGGTAGATCGCCGGGATTGCCTGCGCCGCCGGAAACCGCAGCACCGTGAAACGACCGTTGTCGGAGACCTCCGATGGCTGCAGGCTGGCTGCGCCCTGCACCTCATAGGCCAGGTTGCGTCGTCCTTCGATCGTTCCCCGTTCCAGCTTCAGGGCCGTGATCCTGGCGATCAGCGCCTGTTCCTCCGCGGAGATGGCGGCGCTTGCAGCGGCCTTGAGGTCGGACGGATAGCGGAAGCGCAGGACGAAGAGGCCGGCGCCGCGGCGCGGGGCGCCGATGGAGAGCTCGAAGGTGTAGTTGCGCGTGGCGCCGCCGGGCAGGGTGGTGGTGACGATCAGGTTCGTCAGGCCGTGCGCGGCCTTCGGCTTGATGAAGAGGATGTTCTTCTCCGCCGCGACGTCCCAGGCCGTGCTGTCGCCCAGCGCCACGTGCAGGATGCTCTCGGCCTCGCCGAACAGGACCTGGGTCGCGGTCCGGTACTGGCCGGTGATCCGCACCACCTGCAGCGGGTCGTAGTCGATCGCCCGCACCCGCGCGTCCGTGGCGCCGGGGCCTGGTGTCTGGGCGCTCCACGCGGGCCTGGCGGCGACCAGAAGCACGCCGGCGACCAGGGCGAAGATCAGGCGCCGGCTCATCGCACCACCTCCGGGTCCGAGCGGT
>JAFEEA010000295.1 GCA_018241335.1 Pseudomonadota bacterium | reverse complement strand
GCGATCGCGGCCTTCAGGTGCTCGGGCCCATAGTCCGGCCAGTAGACATCCTGGAAGATCAGCTCGGCGTAGGCGCATTCCCACAGCAGGAAGTTCGACAACCGGCGCTCGTAGCCGGTGCGGATGATCAGGTCCGGCGCCGGGTCGGGGCCGGTCGACAGGTGTTGCTCGAACATCGCCTCGGTGAGGTCGGCCGCCCGCGCCTCGCCCCGCTCCACCGCTTCGGCGAATCGGCGCGCGGCGTCGGTGATGTCGGCCCGGCCGCCGTAGTTGAAGGCCACCTGCAGGCGGAAGCGGTCGTTGCGCGCGGTGCGCGCCTCGGCCTGTTCGACGATGTCGAGGATATCCGGCGACAGGCCCGTGCGGCGGCCGACGATCTTCACATTGACGCCATTGCGCTCGAGCCGGGTCAGGTCGCTGGCGAAATAGGCCTTCATCAGGCCCAGGATCTCGGTGACCTCGGTCTCGGGCCGGCGCCAGTTCTCGGTGGAAAAGCCGAACACGGTCAGGCGTTCGACCCCCAGGGCGTCGGCGCCTTCGACCGTCCGGCGGAGGGCCGCGACACCGGCCCGGTGGCCGAGCGCCCGAGGCAGGCCGCGCTGCTTCGCCCAGCGGCCGTTGCCGTCCATGATGATCGCCACGTGCAGCCGCCGGCCCGACCCGGCGGGGTCGGACGGGCCCATCCCGCCTTGGATGCCGTGTGCCGGCGACATGGCCGATCCCTCTCGCGCGCCCTGGACGCCCCGTGGCGCGCCTAAACCTGCATGATCTCTTGTTCTTTGGTTTTCAAGGCCTCGTCCACCCGCTTGACGGCCTCGTCGGTGAACTTCTGGATCTCGGCCTCCATGCGCTTCTGCTCGTCCTGATTGATGACCGAGTCCTTCTCGGCCTTCTTCAGGTCGTCCATGGCGTCCCGGCGGACGTTGCGCACGGCCACCTTCTGCTGCTCGGCGTACTTGCCGGCGAGCTTGGCCAGGTCCTTGCGTCGCTCCTCGGTGAGCGGCGGGATCGGGATGCGCAGGTTCTGGCCTTCGACCACGGGATTGAGGCCGAGGCCCGCATTGCGGATGGCCTTCTCCACCGAGACCACCAGGCCGCGGTCCCAGACGCTGACCGAGATCGAGCGCGGCTCGGGCACCGACACCGAGCCGACCTGGTTGATCGGCACCTGCGAGCCGTAGGCGTCCACATGCACCTGGTCCAGCAGGCCGGCGTTGGCCCGGCCGGTGCGCAGCGACCCGAACTCTTCCTTCAAGGCCGCGACGGCCTTGTCCATGCGGTCCCGGTACTTCGACAGGACCGGCTTTTCACCACTGGCCATGACGTTTCCTTTCTCGAGGTTCTCTCTTGAGGGGCCGCCCTTTCGGGTCAGCCCTTGGGGTTCTGGATGGTGGTGTGCACGCCGTCGCCGGTCAGCACGTTCAAGAGGTTGCCGCGGCCGCGGATCGAGAACACCACGATGGGGATCTCGTTGTCGCGCATCAGGGCGATGGCCGAGGCGTCCATGACCCGCAGGTCCTTGGCCAGCACTTCCTGGTAGGTCAGGCAGTCGTAGCGGGTGGCGCTGGGATCCTTCTTGGGATCGGCGGTGTAGACCCCGTCGACGCTGGTGCCCTTGAAGAGGGCGTCGCAGCCCATCTCGGCGGCGCGCAGGGCCGCGGGGGTGTCGGTGGTGAAGTAGGGCGCGCCCAGTCCGGCGGCGAAGATCACCACCCTGCCCTTTTCCAGGTGCCTCAGCGCCCGGCGGCGGATGTAGGGCTCGCAGACGGCGTCCATGGGGATGGCCGACTGCACGCGGGTGTGGACGCCGGCCTTTTCCAGGGCGCCCTGAAGCGCCAGGGCGTTCATCACCGTGGCCAGCATGCCCATGTAGTCCGCGCTGGCCCGCTCCATGCCCCGGCCGGCCAGGGAGACGCCGCGGAAGATGTTGCCGCCGCCCACCACCAGGCACAGTTCGAAGCCCTGGCTGACCACTTCAGCGATGTCCTCGGCGACGGCCGAGAGGGTGTCCTGGTCGATGCCGAAGGCCGCGTCCCCCATCAGCACCTCGCCCGAGACCTTCAGCAGGATGCGGCGGTATCGGGGCTGGGATTCGCTCATGGCGGGGGTCACTCTATCGACTCTTTGGACGCAACATAGACCAAGGGCGCGGCGCGCGTCGAACGCGCCGCGCCCTCTTCAGGACTAGAACGGGTAGGACTTACGACCCGCCGGTCATGCTCGCGACTTCGGCGGCGAAGTCGCTGGTCTGCTTTTCGACGCCTTCGCCCAGGGCCAGGCGCACGAAGGCCTCCACCTTGGCGGCGGCGCCGGCCTGCTTGGCGACCTCGGCGACGTATTCCTCGACCTTCTGGTCGCTGTTCTTCACGAAGGTCTGCTTGAGCAGCACGACTTCCTCGAAGAACTTGCGGATGCGGCCCTCGACCATCTTCTCGATGACGTTGGCCGGCTTGCCCGAGGTCGCCGCCTGCTCGGAGAAGATGGCGCGCTCGCGCTCCACCGCCGCTGGGTCAAGGTCGTCGGTCGACAGCGACAGCGGCGCCATGGCGGCCGCGTGCATGCCGATGTTGCGGCCCATTTCCTTCAGCGCGGCCTGGTCGCCCTTGCCTTCGACGGCCACCAGGACGCCGATGCGGCCGAGGTCCGGCGCGCCGGCCAGGGCGCCGTGCACATAGGCGCCGATGGCGCCGTCGCTGACGCTGAGGCGCGCCGAGCGGCGCAGCAGCATGTTCTCGCCGATGGTGGCGATGAGGTTGGTGATCATCTCGTCCACCACCTCGCCGTCGGCCGTCTTGGCCGCGCGCAGCGCCTCGACGCCGCCGTCGACGGTCAGGGCCGTTTCGGCGATCTTGCGGGCGGCGGCCTGGAACTGGTCGTTGCGGGCCACGAAGTCGGTCTCGGCGTTCAGCTCGATGACCGCGCCGGTCTTGCCGTCGGCGGACACCGCCACGGCGACGACGCCTTCCGCGGCGACGCGGTCGGCCTTCTTGGCGGCCTTGGAGAGGCCCTTGGTCTTCAGCCAGTCGATGGCCGCTTCGATGTTGCCTTCGGTTTCCTGCAGCGCCTTCTTGCAGTCCATCATGCCGGCGCTCGAAATGTCGCGCAGCTCTTTGACGAGCGCAGCCGTGATCTCGGCCATGGTCATACCTCCGATTACGTCAATGCCGCCGGACACCCCTAGGCGCCCGGCGTATCAAGTTTGAGACAGGGGGGCCGGCGGCAAGGCCGGCCCGAAACGTTCCTCAGCCCTCGGCGCTGTCGGAAGCCGCCTCGGCCACCGGCGCTTCGGCCTCGGCGGCGACGGCTTCGTCGGCGGGATCGAGTTTCACGGCCTCGGCCTCCGGCGCCGCCTCGGCGGCCACGGTGCGCAGGGCGGGCTCGACCGGCGCAACCGAGGCCCCGATATCGACGCCCATGGCCGCCTGGCCTTCGGTCAGGCCGTCCAGCACGGAGTCGGCGATCAGGTCGCAGTAGAGCTGCAGGGCGCGCGCGGCGTCATCGTTGCCCGGGATCGGGTAGGTGATGCCTTGCGGGTCGCAGTTGGTGTCGAGGATCGCCACCACCGGGATGTTCAGCTTGCGCGCTTCCTGGATGGCGATCGCTTCCTTGTTGGTGTCGATCACGAACATCAGGTCGGGGATGCCGCCCATGTCCTTGATGCCGCCCAGGGACAGTTCAAGCTTGTCGCGCTCGCGGGTCAGCTGCAGCAGCTCCTTCTTGGAGCGGCCGCCTTCGTTGCCATCCAGCACGGCTTCCAGTTCGCGCAGGCGCGCGATGGAGCCGGAGATGGTGCGCCAGTTGGTTAGCGTGCCGCCCAGCCAGCGGTGATTCACATAGTACTGCGCGCAGCGCTTGGCGGCGGCGGCCACCGGCTCGGAGGCCTGGCGCTTGGTGCCGACGAACAGCACGCGCCCGCCCGAGGCGGCCACTTCGCGCACCTTCACCAGGGCCTGGTGAAGCAGCGGCATGGTCTGCGACAGATCGATGATGTGAATGTTGGCCCG
>JAFEEA010000294.1 GCA_018241335.1 Pseudomonadota bacterium | reverse complement strand
CTGGCCCTGATCCTCGACGCCTTCGACCATGCCCTGTCGGAAGCTTATGAGCGCAAGGCGCCGAACTTCATCGCCGAGCACGCCTATCGCCTGGCCCAGGCCTTCTCGCGATTCTATGCGGCCTGCCCGATCATGACCGCCGCCGAGCCCGCCCAGCGCGCCTCGCGCCTGGCCCTGGCCGCCGCCAGCCTCAAGCAGCTTGAGCTGGCCCTGGACCTGCTTGGCATCGAGACGCCCGAGCGGATGTAGCCAAGGCTCGGCCGGGGCGGCTATCCTCGCCTCGCGTTTCTTCGGGAGGGTTCATGCGAGCGTTGGCGGGCTGGGCCCCGATGGCCGCGATACTGGCCGGGATGATCGCTGCGTCGCCGGCGACGGCGGCCAGCTACCTGTGCAGGGCCGAGGTCAAGGGACCGGTCAGCGGCATGCTGCTGACCCAGGTGGTGGGCGCCGACGGCAAGCCCAAGCCGGCCACCCTGCGCTGGTTCGCGCCGCATCCGCCCGGCCGCGCGAACCTCTCCCTGATGGTCGACTACGCCATCCCCGATACCGCCAAGGTCGGACTTGGCAATGTGGTCCAGGCCACCGCCTCCCTGTCGATGGTGATGACCCAGATCCCCAAGGCCAAGAGCGCCGACCTGGTGCTGACCTTCGCCGACAAGAGCGAGTCGCGCGTCCCCTGGCAGCTCTACGGCGTCTCGCGCGGCCCCATCCCGGCCGAGGGCCAGCCCCTGCATCTCGATGTCTCCGGCTCCACGATCCTGGTCAGCGGCGCCAAGGCGGACGCCGCCGAGGACGCGGTCATGCTCAAGGGCCTCACCGCCGGGGGCGTGGTGCGCATCCGGGTCGAGGGCGACGACGGGACCATCTTCGCCGACAACACCGTCGACCTCGGCGCCTCCCCCAGCCGCGACGTCCAGCTCCAGGACGTGTTCGGCCAGATGCGCCACGACCTCGTCGACCCCGACCTTTCCTGCAAGCCGCAGTAGGGCCAAGAGCCCTCAGCGCCAGGCGTCAGGTCTGCGCGGCCACATACCGGTCGATCTCGGCCAGGTGGCCGGCGACCTGCCCCGTGTCCAGGAACGAGCCGGTGAAGCTGTTGCGGGCCAGCTCCGCCAGGGCCTCGCGGCTCAGCCCCGTGGCCTGCGCCACTGCCCGGTAGTTGGCGTTCAGGTAGCCGCCGAAATAGGCCGGGTCGTCGGAGTTGACGGTGGCCTTCAGCCCCAGGGCCAGCATCAGCGGCAGGGGATGGGCGGCCATGTCGTCCACCACGCACAGCTTCTGGTTCGACAGGGGGCAGACGGTCAGGGTCACGCCGTCGGCCGCCAGCCGGGCCGTCAGGGCCTGGTCCTCCAGGGCGCGGTTGCCGTGGTCGATGCGGTCGACCCGCAGGACGTCCAGCGCCTCCCAGACATACTGCGGCGGCCCTTCCTCGCCGGCGTGGGCCACGCGCTTCAGGCCCCGCTCGCCGGCGGCGTGGAACACCCGGGCGAACTTCGAGGGCGGATGGCCCAGTTCCGAGGAATCCAGCCCCACCCCGGCGATGCGGTCCAGCCAGGGCTCCGCGGCCTTCAGTGTCGCGAAGGCGGCGTCCTCGTCCAGGTGGCGCAGGAAGCAGAGGATCAGCTTGGAGGTGACGCCCAGCTCGCGCTCGGCTTCGTCCATGGCCGCCAGCAGCCCCTCGGCCGCGACGCCGAACGGCAGGCCGCGGTCGGTGTGGGTCTGGGGATCGAAGAACACCTCGGCGTGGCGGCCGCTGTCGGCGGCCAGTCGCCGGAAATAGGCCATGCCCAGGTCGTGGAAGTCCTCGGCCGACAGCAGGACCTTGGCCCCCTCGTAGTAGATGTCGAGGAAGTCCTGCAGGCGGGTGAACTGATAGGCGGCGCGGATCTCCTCCACCGTCCTGAACGGCAGGGCGACGCGGTTGCGCCGGGCGAAGTCGAACATCTGCTCGGGTTCGAGGCTGCCCTCGATGTGAATATGCAGTTCGGCCTTGGGCAGGCCGGCGATGAAGGCGTCCAGGTCGGAACTGTGCTCGGTCATCGGCCCAGTCCGACATTCATGCTGCGCTGCGTCAAGCCAGCGCTTGACTCGAAACCGCCCCTCGCTCAGGTAGGGCCAGCTCTCGCGGGAGAGGCCGAGTCATCGCGCTCGGCGCCGAAGGCGCAACCGCCCCGGAAACGCTCAGGCAAAAGGACCGCGAAGCGCGATGAACGCTGGAAAGAGCCTGGTCCCACGCGGGGCCTGACGGCTCGCCGAAGGAGCAAGGGTCGGCCGCTCGCCGCCCCGGAATCTCTCAGGCGCAAGGGACAGCGGGGGCGCAATCGGACGGCGGAGCCTTCGCCGTGTCTTGCGTTCGCCAGCGGAGTTCCCTTGACCGACGAACCCCTCGAGACCACCCCGCTCACCGACGCCCATGTCGCCCTGGGCGGCAAGATGGTGCCCTTCGGCGGCTATTCCATGCCGGTCCAGTATCCCGAGGGCATCCTCAAGGAGCACCTGTGGACGCGCGATAACGCCGGCGCCTTCGACGTCTCCCACATGGGTCCCTCGTTCCTGGAGCTGGCGGCGAAGTCCGGCGACGGCGAGGCCGACCACAAGGCCATCGCGGCGATCATGGAGCGCCTGGTCTGCGGCGACATCCGCGGCCTCAAGCCCGGCCAGCTTCGCTACACCCTGCTGCTGAATGAAGAGGGCGGGGTCATCGACGACCTGATGGTCGGCCGGCCCCTGCGCCCCGACCGCCAGGGCATGCTCTATGTCATCGTCAACGCCGGCACCAAGGACGGCGACTTCGCCCTCATCGAAAAGGCGGCCGGTGACGCCGCGCGCTTGCAGCGCGCCGACGACCGCGCCCTGATCGCCGTCCAGGGCCCCAAGGCCGCCGAGGCGGTGGGCGATCTCCTGCCGCAGGCCCTGGACCTCGGCTTCATGCAGTTTCGCCGCATCGACTTCGGCGGCGCCGGCCTGGTGGTCTCCCGTTCGGGCTACACCGGCGAGGATGGCTTCGAGATCCTGGTCCCCGCCGCCCAGGCCAAGGGCTTCTGGGACCGCCTGCTGGCCGACGGCCGCGTCAAGCCGATCGGCCTCGGCGCCCGCGACTCCCTGCGCCTGGAGGCCGGCCTGCCGCTCTATGGACACGACCTCGACGAGACCATTTCTCCCGCCGAGGCCAGCCTCGCCTTCGCCGTCTCCAAGCGCCGCCTGCGCGACCAGGACTTCCCCGGCGCCGCCCGCGTCGCCAAGGAGCTCGCCGGCGAGATATCCCGCCGCCGCGTCGGCCTGAAGGTCCTGAACGGCCCGCCCGCCCGCGAAGGCGCCGAGATCGCCAACGCCGCCGGCACGGTGGTGGGCAAGGTCACCAGCGGCGGCTTCGGCCCCTCGGTCGGCGGCCCCATCGCCATGGGCTATGTCCCGCCGGACTACGCCGAGCCTGGCGTCAAGATGAAGGTCATCGTCCGCGGCAAGCCCGGCGACGCCGAGGTCGTGGCCATGCCCTTCGTTCCCCACCGCTATTTCCGCAAAGCCCAAGCCTAGGAGCCCAGAGCCCCATGCGTTTCACCAAGGATCATGAGTGGGTCGAGGTCGACGGCGACATCGCCACCGTCGGCATCACCAGCTACGCCGCCCAGCAGCTCGGCGACGTGGTGTTCGTCGACCTGCCGGCCGCCGGCAAGGCGGTGAAGGCCGGCGAGGAGCTGGCCGTGGTCGAGAGCGTCAAGGCCGCCTCCGACGTCTACGCCCCCGTCTCCGGCGAGGTGGTCGAGGCCAACGCCGAGGTCGCCGAGACGCCCGAGACCGTCAACGCCATGCCCGAGGCCAGCGGCTGGTTCGTGAAGCTGAAGATCGCCGATCCCGCCGAGGTCGAGGCCCTGATGGACCGCCCCGCCTACGAGGCCTTCCTGGCGACGCTGTAGCGGAGCAATGATCCTGCCTGACGTTTCCATCGCCCGCCCGGGCCTCGCATTCTCCATCCTTCTCCCCTTGCGGGAGAAGGTGTCAGCGAAGCTGACGGATGAGGGGTCGAC
>JAFEEA010000293.1 GCA_018241335.1 Pseudomonadota bacterium | reverse complement strand
CGCCGCCGCTGACCGGCGAACGCGTGCCTGGCATGCTGGCCTCGGGCGGCCCCGTGTCGCGCGAGATCGCCGCCCAGCCGCGGTTCGCTGTCGGCGACAAGGTCCGCGCCCGAAATCTCAACCCTAACGGCCACACCCGCCTGCCTCGCTACGTCCGCGGCCGCCCGGGGGTGATCAGCCGCCGCCACGGCGCCCACGTCTTTCCGGACGCCCACGCCCACGGCCTCGGCGAGCAGCCCCAGCCCCTCTACCAGGTGCGCTTCGAAGCCGCCGACCTCTGGGGCCCGGCCAGCGCCCAGAAGAGCGCCGTCTACCTCGACCTGTGGGAGAGCTACCTTGAGCCGGCCTGACCCCGCCGCCATCGCCGCCCTGCCCCGCCTACCCGTCGACGCCGAGGGGCCGGTCTTCGAGGAGCCCTGGCAGGCCCAAGCCTTCGCCCTGGCGGTGCATCTGCACGCCGCCGGCGCCTTCACCTGGGCCGAATGGGCCGCGGCCCTCTCCGCCGAACTCAAGGCCGCCGACGCCCGCGGCGAACCCGACGACGGCGCCCGCTACTACGAGCATTGGCTGGCGGCGCTGGAGCGCCTCACCCTGGAGCGCGCCCTCACCGACGGCGACGCATTGGCCGAGCGCAAGGCCGCCTGGGCCGAGGCCTATCGCCGGACCCCTCACGGAAAGCCGGTGGAGCTCAGCGCCGCCAGCGCCTGATCCGTCGCCCGCGCAGGGCGGCGCGGCCATGCGCGAATCGGCCTTCCGATGGCGCTCTCGTGCAAGACCCGGCATGCGCCGCCCCCTAACTCTTGGGCCGATCTCGACCCCAGGACGAAGGGAAACACCATGATCCGTAAGGCGAAGGCGGCTTGGCGCGGCACGGGCCGGGACGGGGACGGCGACATCACCACCGACTCCGGCGTCCTGGCGGAGACGCCCTACTCCTTCAAGACCCGGTTCGAGAACGCCAAGGGCACGAACCCCGAGGAGCTGATCGCCGCCGCCCACGCCGGCTGCTTCACCATGGCCCTGGCCTTCGCCCTGCAGGCGGCCGGCTACACGCCTACTTCGCTCGATACCGAAGCCGCCGTCAGCCTCGACCCCGACGGCGCCGGCTTCAAGATCAGCAAGTCTGCCCTGACCCTTACCGCCGATGTCCCCGGGCTCGACGACGCCACCTTCAGGGAGCTGGCGGCTGGGGCCGAGAAGACCTGCCCGGTCTCCAAGGTGCTGAACGCCGAGATCACCCTCGACGCCAGGCTGGTCTGACCCCGTCGTGATCCCGCCCCCGCCAGAGAACCCCGCTCCAGGCGACCCGCAGGGCCCGGCCAGGGATCAACCGACGGCCGCGCCACCGCCTGCGCCGGCCCCGCCGCCGCTCCGCAGCAGGCGCGGTTGGGACTTGCCCGCGACGCCGGAGGTGATCTGGCGCGCCGTGGTGTTCCTGGTCGCCATCACCATCCTGATCGTCATCACCACCCGTTGGAACCGCTGGCAGGGCGGCGCCGGCTGGCAGCAGACCGACGACGCCTACCTGCAGTCGGACCTGACGCCCATCGCGGCCAAGGCCCCCGGCTATGTCCGCGCCGTGCTGGTCCAGGACTTCGACCACGTGAAAGCCGGCCAGGTCATCGCCCAGGTCTCCGACGACGACTACCGCGCCACGGTCGCCCAGGCCGAGGCCAACGTCTCCGCCGCCGCCGCCCAGGTGGAGACCCTGCAGGCCCAGCACGCCCTGCAGGAGGCCAACGTCGCCGCCGCCGAGGCGGTGGTCGCCTCGACCGCCGCGGCCCTGGACCAGAACGCCCGCGACATCGCGCGGCAGAAGGCGCTGCTGCAGACCGGCTCCTCGTCCCCCGAGGCCGCCGAAAAGCTGCGCACGGCGCGCAGCCAGCTTACCGCACAGATCGACCAGAACCGCGCCCAGGCCGCGGCCGCCCAGCGCCAGCTGGGGGTCCTGACCGCCCAGGCCGGACAGGCCCGGGCCGCGGTCGCGGCCCAGCAGGCCAATCTGCAGGTCGCGCGGATCAACCTCGGCTACACTCGCATCGTCGCTCCCCAGGATGGTGTCCTCGGCCAGCGCCAGGTGCGCCCGGGCCAGTATCTCGGCGTCGGCGGCCAGGTCACCACCTTGACCGCCCTGCCCCGGGTCTGGGTGATCGCCAACTACAAGGAGACCCAGCTCACCCACATGGCCGTGGGCGAGCGCGCCGAGGTCACCGTCGACACCTTCCCCGGCCACACCCTCAAGGGGCACGTGTTGGCCTTCGCGCCAGGCTCCGGCGCCCAGTTCGCCCTGCTGCCCCCCGACAACGCGACCGGCAACTTCACCAAGGTCGTCCAGCGCATCGCCGTGAAGATCGCCATCGACGATCCCGACGGCCTCGCCGACCGCCTCCGCCCGGGCATGTCCGTGGTGGCCAAGGTCGACGCCCGCGACGGCCGGAAATGAGCGCCGCCGCCACCTCCGCGCCCGCCGCGGCGCCGTCGGCGCCGAGCCAGCCGCTCCAATGGTTCGGCCTCGCCGCCGTGCTGCTGGGCACTTTCATCTCGACCCTGAACGGGCGCCTCTCGACCTTCGGCCTGGGCGACATCCGCGGCGCGGTCCACGCCGGCGTCGACGACGGGGCCTGGATCACCACCGCGCAGACCGTGGCCCAGATGCTGGTCCTGCCCTTCGCCATCTGGCTGGGCGGCGTCTTCGGCGCACGCAAGATTCTCATCGAGGCGGCCCTGGCCTACGCCGTGATCTCGTTCCTCGAGCCGTTCTCGCCGAACCTGTCGATGCTGCTGGCCCTGCAGGTCGCCGGCGGCCTGGCCTCGGGCTTCTTCATTCCCCTGACCCTCAGCTTCATCCTCAAGGCGACGCCGCCGCGCCTCTGGGCCTACGGCATCGCCCTCTATGCGCTGAACCTGGAGCTGTCGCTCAACATCTCCGCCTCGCTGGAGGGTTGGTACGTCGACCACCTCTCCTGGCGATGGATCTTCTGGCAGAACGTGCCCCTGGCGCTGGGCATGTTCGCCTGCTTCCAGTTCGGGACCAAGGCCGACCCGCCTCCCGCCGCCGTGCCCAAGGCCGACCGCTTCGGGATCGCCACCAGCGGTGTCGGACTGGCGCTGATCTACGCCGCCCTCGACCAGGGCAACCGCCTCGACTGGCTGAATTCCGGGCTGGTCTGCGGCCTGCTGGCGTCGGGCGTGCTGCTGGTCATCGTCTTCGTGGTCAACGAGCGCCTCCACCCACACCCCTTCATCAACCTCAAGGTCGCCTTCGGGCGCCCCCTGCCGCGCCTCCTGCTGCTGGTCGCCTTCCTGCGCCTGACCATTCTCTCCACCGCCTTCCTGATTCCCCAGTACCTCGGCGTCGTGCGGGGCTTCCGGGCGCTCGAAGTTGGCCAGACCTTGATCTGGATCGCCGCGCCCCAGCTCATCGTCTGCCCCCTGGCGGCGGTGATGTTGCGCCGGTCCGATCCGCGCCTGGTGTCGTCGGTGGGCTTCATCCTGATCGCGCTGGCCTGCCTGATGGTGGCCCACGGGCTCACGCCCCTCTGGTCGTCCGACCAGTTCCTCGCTTCGCAACTGCTGCAGGCGGTGGGCCAGAGCTTCGCCCTCTCCGGCATCATCTTCTTCGGCATCCTGCACCTGAAGCCCGAGGACGCCCTGACGTTCGGCGCCGCGATCCAGACCGCGCGCCTGATGGGCGGCCAGATTGGCACGGCCTTCATCGCCACCTTCGTGCGCGTGCGCAGCCAGATCGCCTCCAACCACATCGGCCTGCACATCACCGGCGGCGATCCGGCCGTGCTGCAGCGGCTGCAGGCCTACGCGGCCGCCGCCGGCCGGGGCGCCGACCCCGCCACGGCGAGCGGCCGCGCCGCCACGGTCCTGGGCCAGGTGGTGCGCAGCGCCGCCGCCACCCAGGGCGTCATCGACGGCTTCGTGACCATCGCCGGCCTCACCGCCCTGGCCCTGGCCCTGGTGGTCGCCCACAAGCCCGCGCCGATTGGCCCGGCCTCCCACCTGCCCTTGTTCGCAGGGCT
>JAFEEA010000292.1 GCA_018241335.1 Pseudomonadota bacterium | reverse complement strand
GATCTTCAGGCTCGCTCGATCGTCCACCATCACATCATCATGCAGCTGGTTCGCCGTGAGGCCCGGGATGCGGCCGATCCGCGAGCTTACCTGTCCAGCCTGACGGACGATCTAACCAGGATCGCCGACGACAGTCTTCCCCTCGATGACACCCGCGCCGCCGCCATGAGCATGCGCCACTATCTCGATGAGTTCCTGACGACCGTGGGGGCCGGGCTCCCTGTTCGTCCGAGGGGCTGACTCCTCAGTAGGGCCTCCTATGGATGACCGAAGCGTCGCGGCGGCCCCGTCGAACCCAGCGGCGAGCCACATGGTCGCGGCACGGCCTACATTGACCGCCTCTTCTGCCAAATCGACGTAGTCTTCGCGGTACGACGCCGTCAGCGGGCCTTGGGCTTGGCGGCCTTGGCTGGGGCGGCCTTGGCCTTGGCTCCCTTGGTTGGCGCTGCCTTGCGCCGCGCGTAGAGGGCCTCGAAGCCGGCGGCCATGAAGGTCACGAACCGCTCGCGCACGGCCTCGAAATCGTCGGAGGCGCAGAGGCCGCTCGACAGGCGGTCGATGCGGCCGGTGCGCGACAGGATCAGGGAATAGGCGCCGGAGGTGAACTGGAAACACCAGAACAGGTCTTCCGGCGGAGCGTCGGGCAAGGCCTTCTGGAGCAGGCCGATGAGGCGCAGCACCATGGGGTCGAAGTAGGTGTCCATCTTCTCGGCCCCATAGCCGGGCGCGTTGTTCACCTGGGAGAAGATGCGGCCGAAGTTGCGCCAGCCGTCGTCGCCGTTGATGTAGACGTCGAAGGCCTGGTCGTAATAGGCGCGCAGGGCGCCCTCGACGGTGGGGTGGTCGCCGACCTCGGTCTCGTAGGCGTCAAGGCCGGCGGTGCGGGCGGTGACGGCGTACTCGACCCGGCGCTCGAAGACGGCGTCGAACAGGGCCTTCTTGCCGTCGAAGTAGTAGTGGATGAGCGCGGGGTGGACGCCCATGCGGTCGGCCACGTCCTTGATCGTCACGCCGAAGTAGCCGAGCTGCGAGAACAGGTCCTCCGCCGTGTCGAGGATCGTCTTGACGCTCGCCGCCCGCTGTTCCGCGCGCGTGCGGCGACCCCCCTGTTTCGGCGCTGCTGCCATGACCTCCGGCTTTCCTGATCGGCGGGGACGATGGGGGCCGCCGCCCGTCGGGTCAATGCCGTGGCGGTCATTTAATTCATTTAGCACTAAATGAATGAACTTGACGATGCGCCGCCCGCGCCGTATCGACAGGGCAAGCAACAAGACTGGGGGAGAGGTCCATGATCGGGACTTGGAAACCCGCGCGGGACGCCGCGCGGACGCGGGACGGGCGCGCCTTAAACCTTGAAAAATTCAGCAAGCTCAGCCTGTTGTGCGGGGCGGCGCTGTCGCTGGGTTGGGGCGGTGCGGCGATGGCGGAGACGGCCGGCGCGGCGGCCGGCGACGCCCCCGCCGCCTCGCAGATCGGCGAGGTGGTGGTCACCGCCGAGCGCCGCAACACCAACCTGCAGACCACGGCCATCGCGGCCACGGTGATGAGCGGCGAGGACCTTCAGAAGAAGGGGGTGATGACGGTCGAGGACCTGCAGTTCGCGGCCCCGGGCGTCACCGTCAACAACTTCGGCCAGGGCATCGACTTCAACATCCGGGGCATTGGCAAGGGCGAGCACAATTCCCAGACCCTGACCGGCGTCATCACCTACCGCGACGGCGTCGCCACCTTCCCGGGCTATTTCACCGGCGAGCCCTACTACGACATCGCCCGGGTCGAGGTGCTGCGCGGGCCGCAGGGCACCTTCGTGGGTCAGAACGCCACCGGGGGGGCGATCTTCGTCACCACCAACGATCCCAAGATCGGCGGCGGCTATAGCGGCTACGTCATGGGGCAGGTGGGTAACTACGCCGACGTGGGCGCCCAGGGCGCGGTGAACATCCCCGTCAGCGACACCTTCGCCGCGCGCCTGGCCTTCAACGCGGAGCGGCGCGACAGCTTCTATCGAGTCACGGGCGCAGGCTTCGGCGACCCGGGGAACCTGCGCGAGGCGAGCGCCCGGCTGAGCCTGCTGTGGAAGCCCACCCAGGCGCTGAGCGTCTCGTTCAAGACCGACTACAGCTACCTCGACTTCGGGGCCTATCCCGCCGACCCGGTGCTGGCGACCAACGATCCCTTCGACATCACCGCCAACGACCGGATGCTGGCCCTGGACCGGTTCGTGCGCACGGTCCTGAAGGCCGACTACGTGTTCGCAAACGGCGTCACCCTGCGCTCGGTGACCGGCTACCAGTTTGGGATCTCGAAGTACTTCACCGACCTGGACGGCACGAACGTCGGCCACTCCACCTGGCAGGACGTCTACAAGGAGAAGGTCTTCTCGCAGGAGCTGAACCTGATCTCGGCGGACAAGGGGCCGGTCACCTGGGTTCTGGGCGCCTACTACCAGACGGACAAGGCGGTGTTTCCGCCGGGCGACCTGATCATCGGCCTGCCGCTGGGCAGCGCCTTGACCGAGTATCACATGGAGGGCAGCAACCCGAAGCGGACCGCCGCGGTGTTCGGCCAGGCCAGCATCGACCTGTCGCATGGCTTGCAGCTGCAGCTCGGCGCCCGCTACTCGGACTCGCGCACCACCGATCATATCCGGATCGTCCAGTACGGGACGCCGATCAGCGACGAACAGAGCCAGAGCTTCACCAGCTTCGCCAGCAAGGTGTCGCTGAACTGGACCATCAATCCGCACCACTTCGTCTACGCCTTCGTGGCGACGGGCTATAAGCCGGGCGGGCTGAACCTGCCGGTGGGGCTCGGCATTCCGGCGCCGTTCCGCCAGGAGAAGGTGACCAGCGTCGAGGCCGGCTGGAAGGCGGGGTTCCTGGGCGGGCGGCTGCGCACCCAGGTGGACGCCTATTACAACGACTACCGCAACTTCCAGGTGGCGATCGGCTATCCGGCCTTCCCGATCTTCAGCATCGAGCTCAACAACGCCAATCCGACCAAGATCTATGGGATGGAGGCGCAGGCCGAGGCGGTGTTCGGCGACCTCGCCATCGACGCCGGCATCGGGTTGCAGCACAGCGCGCTGGGCACCTTCTACGCCACCGATCCCCGCGCCGTCAGCGGCCTGCCCTGCGATCCCGCCACCGGCCCGTCCAGCGTCTCGTGCATCAACCTGGCCGGAAAGCGCCAGACCTATGCGCCGAACTTCACCTTCAACATCGGCGTCCAGTACGCGTTCCGTCTCGACGACGGCGACACCCTGACGCCGCGCCTGAACTTCGGCCACGTGTCCGAGCAGTGGGCGACCCTGTTCGAGAACACGGCGCGCGGCGACCGGGTCGAGGCGCGCGACATCCTGGGCGCCCAGGTGGCCTGGCGGCACGGGCCCTATATCGCCAGCGTCTATGGCTCCAACCTGACGGACCAGCACTATGTGGCGGCGGTCAACTCGGGGCTGCGCTTCGTGGGGCCGCCCCGCCAGTTCGGCCTTCGCCTGACCAGGGTGTTCTGAAGCGGTTTGCGCCGATCTGGGCGCCGTGTGGGCCTAGACGCGCCGGGCGGTGACGATGGCGATCTCGGGGTCGAGCATCTGGCCCTTCATGCCTTCCGCCTCGCCCTTGGTGGGGGAGACGGGGGCGGAGAGGACGGCCTTGACCACGTCCATGCCCGAGACGACGTGGCCGAACACGGCGAAGCCCAGGTTGTCGCCGGCCTGCTTGGGGTCGGCGTCGAGGGAGGACAGGTCGCCGACGCAGACGAAGAACTCCGAGCCGGCGGTGCCGGGGGCGTAGCGGGCCATGGAGACGGCGCCGTCCTTGTGGCTGAGGCCGGTCTGGGTGGTCGGCTCGTGGGCGATGGGCGGGAACGACTTGGCCGGGTCGTTCTTGGCGCCGCCCTGGACGAGGCCTGTGAGCGGCTGGGGCAGCAGTTTCATGGCCCGGTAGAAGCTGGCGCCGTCGAAGCGCCTGGCGTCGACGTAGCGCAGGAAGTTGGCGGCGGTGATCGGCGCCTTGTCGGCGGCCAGCTCAAGCACGATCGCGCCCTGGGCGAGCTGGAGCGTGACGCGGGGCAGGGGCGCGGG
>JAFEEA010000291.1 GCA_018241335.1 Pseudomonadota bacterium | reverse complement strand
GGCATGAGCCGCTCGATCTCGCTGGCCCGGCTGCCGGGCAGGATGAGCAGGATGGGGTCATCGGCGCCAATCTCAAGCTCCGCGCGCAGGCGCGCGGGGTCGGCGGCCGCCATGTCGCGCGCCAGGGCCGGATTGCCGACGAAGGTGACCTTGGCGCCCTCGCGTTCGAAGAGGGGCGGCTCGAAGGCGTGGATGGCCAGCAGGTGATCATAGAGCCTAGCCAGAGCGCGGGCACGGCTGGGTCGGGTCGCCCAGACCTGTGGGGCGACGTACTTGACCAGGGGAAGGCCAGGCAGGACCCGGCGCAGGCGCTGGGCCGTGAACCAGCTGAAGCCCCAGGAATCGATCAGGACCGCCACGTCCGGGCGCTCGCGCGCCGCCAGGCGGGCCAGGTCGGCGGCCCGGCGCAGCACCCTGGGAAAGGCCAGGACGCCCTCCAGCAGGCCCACGACCGACAGGTCGTCGATGTCGAAGGCGCTGGCGACGCCGGCCTCGGCCATCTGGCGGCCGCCGGCGCCGATAAAGCGGACGTCCTCACCCAACCTGGCCTTCAGCGCCCGCGCCAGGCCGGCGCCCAGGGCGTCCCCCGACGCCTCGGCCGCCACCAGCATGACGCACCAGGGACGGCTCATTCCCCCTCGGGCGAAGCGCCATAGAGGAAGAGGCCCAGGTCATCGGCCATGCGCAGGACCTTGTCCCGGTCGAGCAGCAGGGTGCGCCCCGCCTCCCCGGCTATGCCAGCCAGGCCGGCGCGGGCGGCAAGCTGAAGGGTGGCGAGGCCGATCACCGGCAGGTCCACGCGCCGCTCCTGCTGCGGCTTGCTGGCCTTGGCCAGGACGCCACGCGGGCGTTCGGGGGAACCTCGGATGGCCTCCGGCAGGTCGGCCACCCGGCGCAGCATGGCGTCCGTGCCCTCCTGGGCCTCGACCGCCAGCACCAGCCCGTCGCAGCAGACCGCCGCCTGGCCGACGTCGAGACGGCCGATGGCGCGGGCCACCAGCAGCGCCCGCTCGATGTCCTCGATCTGGCTGGCGCTCGGCGAATGCAGTCCCAGGACACCGGCCGGCAGGGTCAGCTCGCCCATGACCTGATGCGCGCCCTCGACCTCGAAGCCCTCTTTCTCGAAGGCGCGGACCAGGGTGCTGAGCAGGGCGTCGTCGCCCTTGCGCGCCGCCATCAGAAGCTGCGGCAGGATCGCCAGGCCCCGCCAGTCGGGGCCCAGCTTGGTGAAGTCGGGCCGCGCCACCGTGCCGGCCAGGCAGACGGCCTCGCACCCGGCCGCCCGCAGTTCGCGAAAGCAGCGGCCGAGTTGGGCGACGCCGAGATCGACGCCTTCGAAGCGCGCCATCTCGGGCGCGGCGAAGCCCTTCAGGCGCAGGACGAAGAAGGGACGGTCGGCGGTCTGGCAGTGGTTCGCCAGGCTGACCGGCAAGCCGCCGCCGCCGGCGATCAGACCCAGTTTCTTCATGGCCGTCACACTTCCCGCTGGGGCATGGTCAGGGGCCGGCTGGCGTCGGCGCGGATGAAGTCGATGATCTCCATCACCTCCGCCGCGGCGGAGTAGGCGTAGGCCGTATCCTCGAGCCGCTCCTGGAACGTCCCCTCCTCGGCGAACAGCATACGATAGGCGGCCCGCAAGGTGTTGATCTGTTCGCGGCTGAAGCCGCGCCGCTTCAGTCCCACGAGGTTCAACCCTTCCAGGTGGGCATGGTTTCCCCAGACATTGCCGTAGGGGATCACGTCATAGGCCACGGCCGCCATCCCGCCCACGAAGGCGTGGCGACCGATGCGGATGTTCTGGTGCGCCGCGGCCAGGCCGCCGACGATGACGTAGTCCTCCACCGTCACATGGCCGCCAAGGGTCGCCGAATTGATCAGGATGACATGGTCGCCGACCTGGCAGTCGTGGGCCACGTGGGCGCCGACGTAGAACAGGCAGTCCGAGCCCACCGTCGTGACGCCCCGACCGATGGCGGTGCCGGTGTGCATGGTGACCTGCTCGCGGATCAGGTTGCGCTGGCCGATGACGAGACGGGTCGGCTCGCCCTTGTGCGCCGTGTGCTGGGGCGGCAGGCCCAGGGTGGCGAAGGGGTAGATGTCGCAGTCGGCGCCGATCTCGGTGATGCCGTCGATCACGGCGTGGGAGCGCACCCGCACCCGGTCGCCCAGGGTCACATTGGGGCCGATGATGCTGTAGGGCCCGATCTCAACGCCTTCACCCAGCCGCGCCTTGGGATCGACGATCGCCGTGGCGTGGATCGATGTCATTGCGGCGTTTCGACCATCATCGCCGCGAACTCGGCCTCCGCCGCCAGCTTGCCGCGCACCAGGCCGCGGCCCTTGAACTTGACGATGTCGCCGCGCGCCCGGGCGACCTCGACCTCCAGCCGCAGCTCATCGCCTGGCCGCACCGGCGAACGGAAGCGGCAGTTGTCCACCGACATGAAGAGAATGATCTTGCCCGAGGTGTCGACATCCCAGGTCTTGGACATCAAGAGGCCACCCGCCTGGGCCATGGCCTCGATGATCAGAACGCCGGGCATCACCGGCGCGCCCGGAAAATGGCCCGCGAAGAAGGGCTCGTTCACCGTCACCTGCTTGATGCCGGTGATCGAGGTGTTGGGCACGAAGTTCTCGGCGCGATCGATCAGCAGGAACGGCGGCCTGTGCGGCAGGCGTTGCATGATCTCCTGGATGTCGATCACGCCCTCTTCAACGGCCGGCCCGATCGTCTTCATGCCTCGTCTCCCCCACGCCGCCGCGCCATGCGCGACAGCCAGATTGTCTCTCTCAGCCAGCGCTTCACCGGCCGGGCCGGAAAGCCGCCCCAGACCGCGCCCGCCGGCACGTTCTCGATCACGCCGGCCGCGGCGGCCAGCCTGGCCCCCGGTCCGACCGTCAGGTGATCCGCCAAGCCGACGCGTCCGCCCAGCTGGCACCCGTCGCCGATGGTGACGCTGCCGGAGACGCCGGTCTGCGAGGCCATGACGCAGTTTCGTCCGACGACGACGTTGTGCGCAATCTGGACGAGGTTGTCGATCTTGGTGTTCTCGCCGATCACGGTGTCGTCCCAGGCGCCGCGGTCGATGGTGGTCCCGGCGCCGATGGTGACGCCGTCCTGCAGGATCACGCGGCCGAGCTGGGGCACGTCCATGATCCCCCTGGGCCCCAGGGTCGCGCCGAAGCCCGCCTCGCCGATCGCCGCGCCGGCCAGGATCTTCACCCGATCGCCGACGAGGGCGAAGCCGATCACGGCGTTCGCGCCGATCTGGCAATCCCGGCCGATGGCCACGCCCGGCCCGATGACCGCGCCCGGCCCGACATAGGTCCCGCGCCCGATGGCGGCCCCGGCCCCGACCACGGCGCCGGGGGCCAGCACCACGCCCTCCTCGAGGACGGCGGTGGGATCCACAGCGGGTGCGCCGGCGAGCCAGCGCCTGGGCCGATGCAGGCGTTCCGCGGCCAGGGCGTAGGACGCCTGGACCAGGCCGGTCACCAGGGCCCCGCAGCCGGCGGGCAGCACCGCGACGTCGCGCTCGGAGACAAAGCAGGCGGCCGTATCGCCGCGCAGCGCCTCGGCGTGCCGGCGATCGGACAGGAAGCTGATCGTCTCGGGACCGGCGCGCGACAGGATCGCCACGCCGCGCACCGAACGCCCCGCCTGGGCCGGGTCGGCCAGGTGGGCGCCGGTCAAGGCCGCCAGCTCGCCCAGGCTGGCCGGGGCGAGGCTGTCGTAGAAGCGCGGATCCGGGAGATGCGGATCAGGCATGGGCCAGTCCCCTCCCCCGGTCGTCGCTCGACGGCTTAGCGCTGGGGAGCCGCCGGCGCCGCGCCCGGCGCGGCGGCGTCCAGGTGCTCACGGTCGAACTGGAACTGCTGGATGCGCGCGTTCAGCGCCACCACGGCCGCGCCGGTGATGTCCATCGCCGGGTTGGACAGATTGCCGATCACCGCGTCGCGGCTGATCAGGATCGAGCAGTGCTGGGTCTGGTAGACCTGACGCACGACCGGATCCAGTTCCTGGCCGATGCGCTGGATGGCCTTCTGCTCGGTGGCCTGCAGCTCGCGCTGCCGCTGGTCGGCCTTGCGCTGATAGTTGGTGGCCCGCAGGTTGAAGTTGGCCTGGCGGCTCTGCAGGGCCACCGGATCGGTGGTCGTCCGGGC
>JAFEEA010000290.1 GCA_018241335.1 Pseudomonadota bacterium | reverse complement strand
GGCTGCTTGTGGTCGGATGGCGACATCGGCGGCTACTGCACCGAGTTCTATCGGCGCGGCATGGAGATCGGAAACATCGTCAACACCAACGGCGATTGCATCGACGTGGGCTTTGGCCTGGACCGGCTGCTGTTCTGCCTGGGCGAGCCGCCGGTCAGCGATGTCGAAGCGTTGAAGCGGGCGGTGACCAAGATCATCGCCAGCGGCTATCGGCCGGGGCCCAAGCAACAGGGCTACGTGCTGCGCAAGCTGCTGAGGACGCTCGTCCGCCGAGGCGAAACGATCGACCACCCGGTCTTTCGCGAGGAGCTGGCGCGGCAGGACAGGCTGTCGGCCAAATACCGGCGGCTGCGGCCGAAGCACGCCGACAAGCCGGCCGAATGGTGGCTGGACACCCACGGGATAGACCCGCGGGACTTCGACTAGGCCGGAGCGCCGCCGGACGGGGCCGCCCCCGTCCGGCGGCGCTTGTCAGGCCTGGAACGCCGCGCCGGCTTCGATCAGGGCCGCGATGCGGTCGGGGGCGAGGCCGTAGTCGGCGAGGACTTCGGCGGTGTGCTGGCCGAGGACCGGCGCCGGATGGGCGAAGGTGGCGGGGGTGCGGCCGAAGCGGGCGTAGCCGGCCGAGCCGGTGACTGTGCCCACCTTCGGATGGCTGTAGGATTCGTAGTAGCCGTTGGCCTGGAGATAGGGGTCCGCGTAGGCCTCCGGCCCACCGATGGCCGGGGCCGCGGGGGCGCCGGCGGCTTC
The DNA here is from genome assembly GCA_018241335.1 of Pseudomonadota bacterium. Taxonomy (GTDB): domain Bacteria; phylum Pseudomonadota; class Alphaproteobacteria; order Caulobacterales; family Caulobacteraceae; genus Acaudatibacter. The sequence goes on along the minus strand of JAFEEA010000290.1, from coordinate 3,446 downwards.
CAGCCGGGCCAGGGCGTCGGCGCGATCGAGGGACGCAAACGCCTTGGCGATGGCGTCGACCAGCGGGCCCTCGCGCGGGGCCGAAAGGGCGGCGTCGACGTCGCCTTGCGGCAGGCCGAGGGCGGCGCAGAGGGCGCGGTAGGCGGGCGCGGTCGTGCAGGCGATGGCGATCCAGTCGTCCTGGCATTTGTAGAACCGCTCCAGGGCGCAGGAGCCGAGGCAGTCCCGCGACCCCGTCACCGCCGCCGGACCGCCCGGGTAGCTGGTGAACTGGGCGATCTGGGCCATGACGCTGGTCTCGGCCAGGCTGGTGGAGATCTCCTGGCCCTGGCCGGTGCGCGCGCGAGCGTGCAGGGCGGCGACGATGGCGAAGGCGCCCAGCGAGGCGGTGGCCACGTCGTTGACCGGAATGGCGTGCATCACCGGCTCGTCGTCCGGGCCGCCCTGCGCCTGCTGAAGCCCGCTTTCGGCCTGCAGCAGAGGATCGAACGCCGGCTGGGCCTGGCGGACCGTGTCGCCGCCGAAGCCGGTGACGGACAGGGTGATGATGCGCGGATTGACCTGGCGCAGGTGGTCGTAGGTGATGCCCAGGCGCTCGCGCACGCCATAGCGGAAGTTGTCGAGCACGACGTCGGCCTTCGCGACCATCTCGAAGAAGACCTGGCGGGCGTCCTCGCGCTTGAGGTCCAGCACCACCCCGCGCTTGCCGCGGTTGAAGGAGTGGAAGGTGGGCGGGTTGCGGAAGGGGTCGCCCTCGGGCGCCTCGACCTTGATCACCTCGGCGCCGAAATTGGCCAGGGCGGTGGCGGCGTAGGGGGCGGCGATGACATTGCCGAGATCCAGGACCCTGACCCCTTCCAGCGGCGCCTTGGGACGGGCGGCGTCGACCGCGGCCGGCGGCGGCGCGCGGGAAGCGACTTGATCCAGGGTGACGGGCCGGGCGAGGCGCGGTTCGACGGCCGGCGTGGCGCTAAGCTTCACCGAGACGCCAGGCATGGTCACCGGTCCGAGCTCGGGATGCGGCAGCTCCACGCGCATGTGGTTGGCCGCCACGGTCTGGCCGGCGAACCAGTCTTCGCGCGTCCTGACCGGGCCGCAGGGGGCGTCGGCCTCCATGAGGATCGCCAGCCATTCGTCACGCGGCTTGGTGAGGAACACCTCCTCCAGCAGCTTGAGGGTCACGAAGGCGCCCGGCTGCACCAGGGCCGCGTCCAGGTCGCCCTCGATCTCGGGATGCGAGAGCAGGTCGCCGAGGATGCCGGTGGCGTCCAGGGCGCGCATGTAGAAGTTGGGGAACAGGGTGCCCAGGAACAGGAACTGGCCGTCGGCGCACTCGTACAGGCGATAGCTCGGCGCCCCGCCGCGGGGCGAGCCCCAGACCACGGGCAGGGGCGCGTCCTTGATCACCGTGCCGGTGACCACCTGCGAGGCGCCGTGAAGGCCGCTGACGGTCACCGTCTGCCCCTGGCCCGATCGGCCGCGCTCGACCAGGGCCGCGCCGATGGCCGCGGCCAGCAGGTTGGCCTGGGCGTAGTGGGCCTGGGGCGTGATCAGGTGCACCGGCGAACCGGCGTAGGAGGGCTGGCGCTTGGCGATGCTGGTGAGCGCCGAGAGCAGGGTGTGGGAGGCCGGCAGGCCGCTGTAGCGGCCGGTCTCGCCATAGGGCGGCGCCCAGGCGTGGATCAGGCGCGGATGCACGGCCGTCAGGGCTTCCCCGTCAAGACCGAGCGGCTCCAGAACGCCCGGCGCGTCGCCGAAGATGACCACGTCCGTGTCGGCGATCAGGGCCTTGGCGGCGGCCAGGCCCTGCGGGGTGGCGACATCGAGGGTGAGGCGCTGTTTGTTGCGGTTCCAGGCGAGCCAGCCCGGCTCCGCCTTGCCGCGTTCCTCGTCCGTGGGGTCTATGCGGATCACCTCGGCGCCGAAGTCCGCCAGGTGCATCGCCGCCATCGCGCCGGCGAAATGGGTCGAGAAGTCGAGAACACGCACGCCCGCGAACGCCGACATCCAATTCCTCCCCGGTCCCGCCAGCCGCTTGTCCGGGCTTGTTCGGGCCGTCGCCCATCGGCTTATCATCCGGGCGATCAGGCGGGCAATCGGCAGCGCGCCATGTCGATAGAGCGACGGTGATGCGCTGTCGCGGACCTATGCCCCCGGCCGTAAGCAGACAAGGATGACGGAACCTAGGAAGATGCGTGTTGGGCCTGAGAACGGCCGTCTAGCGCATGGAGTCCACGTCGACGCCCACGCGGCGCAGGCCGGCGATGAAGCGGTGCACGTCGGCGAAGCTGCGGCGGATCTTCTCGACGTTGTCGGGGCGTTCGTGAACGTGCTTGGGCACGATCACGCCGATGCGGCCGATCCGTTCGGCGAGCCCCATCTCCTCCAGGCGCGCCACATAGCGGCGGGTGGTTTCGTAGGGCAGCTTCAGGGAGGCCGAGAGGGCCAGCACAGAGATCGGCCGGCGAAGTTCGTCCGGCGGGGCCTCGTCGAGCTCGGCGTACTTGGCCTTGACGGCCTCGTCCATGTGCTCGGTGTTGGCCGCCGTGATGGCGACATAGACCAGGCCCAGCAACAGGTCCCCGCCCGTGCTCTCGCTCAACATCTCGGCCTGGCGCAGGAAGAACTGGCCGGTGAGACGCACCGCGGCGCGCTCGTGGCGCGGCACGGCCTGCTTGACGGGTTCGGGCTTGAAAGCGGTCAGGGTGCTCATGACGGCCAAGTCTAGCGCGCCTTGTCCCCAAACAGGTGAACAGCGTTCCGCGGCCTGCGGTCGCAGGGATTCTACGTAGGTCGCGGCCAGGGCGCCAAGAAAAAGGGTGCGAAGCCAATGACTTCGCACCCCCCATCGATTGATGCGGTGGCCCGCGAGACCTAGGCGCGCACGCCGGTCAGCGGCGAGGAGCCGAAGGCGCCGGCCTTGACGTTGCCGCTCATCTTGTCGCCGTCGACCGTGACGGTGAACTCGAGCGTGATCGGGAAGGGCTGGGTGAGCTGGCTGGACCAGCTCAAGTTGGAGCCGTCCACCTTGCCGGAAATCTGCTGCTCGCCCTGGGCGCCCTTCATGGTCCCGGAGAAGCTGTCGCCGCTGGTGGAGATGGTCAGCGTGCCCTGCTGCACGCCCATCGGCGAATTGATCGTCGTATTCCAGGTGCCGTCGGCGGACATGGCGTCCTCTCCCGTTATGGTTGGAGGCGCGAGCTAACCAGCGGATGACGCGCGATGCAAGAGTGACGCGGCGTTCACTTTTGCGGATTTTGGCAGCGGACGAGCCGAATTTGCGCCGGGGGCGGAGGATGTCGACGAGGGCGGAGCCCCTCATCCTCCCACGCCTCCGGCGCGGGCCCCTCCTTCTCCCTCAGGGAGAAGGGAATTGAGCCTTTCTCGGCCGGGCTGGGAACACCTCTCCCAGAGGGAGAGGGAGGGGCCCGCCGCGCAGCGGTGGG
>JAFEEA010000028.1 GCA_018241335.1 Pseudomonadota bacterium | reverse complement strand
CTGGTCTCGGCCGGGCTGATCCGCCTGAGGGGCCTTTCCGTCGGCGTGGTCGCCCGCAACGTCTCGATCTGGGTGGCCATCGTCGGCGTCGCCTGCCTGGGCTACGCCTATCGCAACGAGCTGTCGGCCATAGGCGAGCGCCTGGCCGCCGAGCTGCGGCCCGAAACCGCAGTCCAGGCCGCCCCGCACGAGATGGTCATCCTGCCGGACGCCAGCGGGCAGTACGCGATCCGCGGGGGCGTCAACGGCGTGGCGGTGCGCTTCGTCATCGACACCGGCTCCAGCGACATCGTGCTGGACCCCCAGGATGCGGCCAACCTGGGCGTGGACGTCGACAAGCTGACCTACCACCGCCTGTTCAGCACCGCCAACGGCGCCGGGGGCGGGGCCGACTACACGATCAAGACCCTGCAGGTGGGCGGGGCGAGCTTCTCCGACGTGCCGGCCACCATCAACAAGGCTCCGATCGGGGCGTCCCTGCTGGGCATGAGCTTCCTGCGCCGGATGGCGTCGGTGGAAATCAAGGACAACAAGATGACCTTGCGCTGGCGGGACTGAACCTCGATCTGAGGTCGCCGTCCCCCCAATCCGTGAGCTTGTCATGAGCCTGAAGATCAAGAGCCTGGACCACCTTGTGCTGCGCGTGCGCGACCTTGAGGGGATGATCACGTTCTACCGCGACGTGCTGGGGCTGACGGTGGAGCGGCGCCAGGACGCCATCGGGCTGGTGCAGCTGCGGGCCGGGACCCAACTCGTGGACCTGGTCGCGGTGGACGGGACCCTGGGCCGGATGGGCGGCGTGGGCCCGGGTCGCGAGGGCCGCAACCTCGACCACTTCTGCCTCAACGTCGAAGGTTTCGACCTGGCCGCGGTGACCCTGCACCTTAAGGCGCACGGCGTGGCGGTCGGCGACGCCGGCCAGCGCTACGGCGCCGGCGGCGAGGGCCTCAGCGTCTATCTCAGCGACCCGGAGGGCAACGGGGTGGAGCTGCGGGCCTGATCGGTTCTCCGCGGCCCGCTATCGCCACTGGACGGGCGGCTGCGGCGCGGCCGGCAGGGCGAAGGCGTCCGGTTCGTCCACCGTGCGCCGGAAGAAGCCGGCGATCATCGCCATCAGCATCGGCCGCATCTCCGGATGGTTGGCGAAGCCGTGCGGCAGGCCGGCGAAGATGTGGCTGTCGACCCGGCCGCCGGCGGCGCGCAGGGCCTCCTCGAAGCGTCGGCTGGCGCTGACGGGCACCACCTTGTCGGCGTCGCCGTGCAGCAGCATCACAGGCGGGAAGTCCGGGCCCACGTGGGTGATCGGGCTGGCCAGGGCGGCGACCTCGTCCGAGACGTCCGCGCCCTTCAGCGCCGCAGCGCGGGTGCCGCCGGAGGGACGCGCCTCGCCCCTGTACAGCAGCACGGGCGGATAGACGGCCACCACGGCCGCCGCATGGGCGGGGATGGCGCGGTCGGCCTCGCGCGGCTCCAGGCGGTCGTCGCCGGCCGTTCCCGCCGCCAGCAGCACCAGGTGGGCGCCGGCCGAATGCCCCTGCAGCACGATCTTGTCCGCGTCGAAGCCCAGCCGCCGCGCCTGGGCGCGCGCCCAGCGGATGGCGCGCTTGACGTCGTGGATCTGGGCCGGCCACGGGGCCTCGGGGGTCAGGCGGTATTCGGGAACGAAGACGGTGAAGCCGTCGCGGGCCAGGGCCTTGGCGTGCTCGGCCAGCATGGCCTTGGAGCCCTGCACCCAGCCGCCGCCGTGGACCAGGATCGCCGCCGCGCCCCGCCGCTCGCCGCCCGGCTCGTAGAGGTCCAGCTTCAGGGGCCGGTCGCCCGCGTCGCCATAGACCACGTCGTTCGTCACCATCGGCTCGGCCATGGGGCGGCTCCCTGTCGTTGTCGCCTGTCGTTGTTGCGCGTCGGCCATGGGGCTACGATCGCGGCGGCATTGCAAGCGGGGCGCGAGCCCCCGCGGCCGAGACCAGATTTCAAGCGATTCAACGGGAGCGATTTCAGATGGAATTTCGTCGATTGGGGACCAGCGGCCTGAAGGTCAGCGCGGTCGGGCTGGGCTGCAACAATTTCGGCATGCGCCTGGACCAGGAGGGGACCAATGCGGTGGTCGGCGCGTGCCTCGACCACGGCGTCACCTTCTTCGATACCGCCGACGTCTATGGGGCGTCCAAGTCCGAGACCATGCTGGGCGAGGCGCTGAAGGGAAAGCGCCACGAGGTGGTCCTGGCCACCAAGTTCGCCAGCCCGATGGGGCCGGGGCCCGACCAACGCGGCGGCTCGCGGCGCTATGTGATGGCGGCGGTGGAGGCCAGCCTGAAGCGCCTGCAGACCGACTACATCGACCTCTACCAGATGCACCGGCCGGACCCCGACACCCCGATCGAGGAGACCCTGAGCGCCCTCGACGACCTCGTGACCCAGGGCAAGGTCCGCTATGTCGGCAACTCCAACTTCACTGGCTGGCAGGTGGCCGACGCCGACTGGATCGCGCGCAACGAACACATGAACCGCTTCGTCTCGGCCCAGAACAACTACAGCCTGCTGGAGCGCAAGGTGGAGTTCGAGGTGATCCCGGCCTGCGAACGGTTCGGCCTGGGCATGCTGCCGTTCTTCCCGCTGGCGTCGGGCCTTCTGACCGGCAAGTACCACCGCGGCGAGGCGCCGGCGGAGGGCACGCGCCTGGCGGCCTGGGGCCCGCGCGGGGCGGCGGCGCTGAACGACAAGAACTTCGACAAGCTGGAGAAGCTGTCGGCCTGGGCGGAAGGTCGCGGCAAGACGCTCCTGGAGCTGGCCTTCGCCTGGCTGCTGGGCCACGGCGTGGTGTCCTCGGTGATCGCCGGCGCCACCCGCCCCGAACAGGTCAAGGCCAACGCAGACGCCGCGTCCTGGGTCCTGACGCCGGCCGAGGTCGAGGAGGTGGGCGCGCTGGCGGCCTAGTCGGCCAGCAGGAACTCGGCCATCGCCGGCACGGCGGCGCGGTCCTGGATCATGAACATGTGGCCGCCGTCGAACATCCTCAGGGTCGCGCCCGGGATGCGGGCGGCGAGTCGCTCCTGGGTCCGGGGCAGGGCGATGCCGTCGAAGCGGCCGCCGGCGATCATCACCGGGCAGGCGATTGTCGGCAGGCGGTCCCAGGTGTCGTGCAGGGCGCGGGCCTCGAGCTGGCGGCGGGCGCCCATGGCATGGCCGGGTTCGTCCGCATACGGATCGGCGGCGCCCATGACCACCAGCTGGTCGTAGAACTCGGCGTGACCGTCCGCCCAGGCGGCGTCGCGGCGGGTGTCCGAGATCGGGATCAGGTGCTTGGAGCGCTCGACCCGCTCCATGTGGCCGATCTCGTGGAACGGGAACGAGGCCCCGCCCGCCCCGCCGGGCGAGGTGCAGGCCAGCACCAGGCGGCGCACCTTGGCCGGGTGGCGCAGCACCAGCTCCTGGGCGACCATGCCGCCGAACGAGACGCCCAGCACCAGGGCGTCCTGCCAGCCCAGGGCGTCCATCAGGCCGGCGGCGTCGTCGGCGTAGCCCGCCATGGAATAGGGCGCGTCGGGCTTGCTGGTCTGGCCGAGGCCGCGCTGGTCGAAGGCCAGAAGGTCGAACTGGCGCGCCAGGGGGCCGTCGAAGATGTTCGGCTTGATGCGCAGGTCGCCGCCGGTGCCGGAGATGAACAGCAGGCGCGGGCCCTCGCCCTGGCGCTCGAAATAGATATCGATGTCGCCGACCTTGGTCTTCGGCATGGGCCTGCCCCTTATGATCCTTCGCGTCGGGCGGCAGTCTCGCGATCCCGCCGCCGAGGGCAAGCCTGCTAGGCGAGAACCTGGGCGTCGAAGCTGTCGGCGGAGGCCAGGTCCCAGTTGCGGCCGTAGAAGGTCCCCGCCGCCGCGCCGCTGATCAGGTCGCCCGGCTTCAGGAAGGTGTGGATCTCGGCGAAGGAGCGGATCTCGGTGGCGCTGACCCGCCGCGCCAGGTGGTGCGGGGCGAGCTGGCCCGGGTGGGTCAGGCCGGCCGCGGCCAGCATGTCCGAGAGGGCGTGCAAGGTGTTGCGATGAAAGCCGGCCACGCGCTCGGCCTTGTCGGCCACCACCAGGGCCTTCTGGCGCAGCGGGTCCTGGGTGGCGACGCCGGTGGGGCAGCGGTTGGTGTTGCAGGCCAGCGACTGCACGCAGCCGAGGGCGAACATGAAGCCGCGCGCGGCGTTGGCCCAGTCGGCCCCGATGGCCAGGACGCTGGCGATGTCATAGGCGCTGACGATGCGGCCGGCCGCGCCGATGCGGATCTGCTGGCGAAGGCCTGCGCCGACCAGGGTGTTGTGCACGAACAGCAGCCCCTCGCGCATGGGCGCGCCGATGTGGTCGGAGAATTCCAGGGGCGCGGCGCCGGTGCCGCCCTCGGCCCCGTCGACGACGATGAAGTCGGGCCGCACGCCGGTCTCCAGCATGGCCTTGACGATTCCCATCAGCTCCCAAGGGTGGCCGAGGCAAAGCTTGAAGCCCACCGGCTTGCCGCCGGAGAGCTCGCGCAGGCGCGCCACGAAATCCATCATCTGGCGCGGGGTGGAGAAGGCGCCGTGGCGGGGTGGGGAGATGCAGTCGACGCCAACGGGCACGCCGCGTGTCTCGGCGATCTCGCGGGTGACCTTGGCCCCCGGCAGGATGCCGCCGTGGCCCGGCTTGGCGCCTTGGCTGAGCTTGATTTCGATCATCTTGACCTGGTCGCTCGCGGCCTGGGCGGCGAACCGATCCGGATCGAAGCGGCCCTCGGCGTCGCGGCAGCCGAAGTAGCCGCTGGCCACCTCCCAGCAGATGTCGCCGCCCCCGGCCCGGTGATAGGGGCTGATCGAGCCCTCGCCGGTGTCGTGGTAGAAGCCGCCGGCGCGGGCGCCTTCGTTGAGGGCGCGGATGGCGTTGGCGCTGAGCGAGCCGAAGCTCATGGCCGAGATGTTGAACACCGAGGCTGAATAGGGCCGGGCGCATTGGTCGCCGCCGATGGTGACGCGGAAGCTGGCCGGGTCGGCCGCCGCCACCGGGCAGGTGGAGTGGCCGATGAACTCATAGCCCTCCCGGTAGACGTCGAGCTGGGTGCCGAAGGGGTGCTCGCTGGAGACGTTCTTGGCGCGGGCGTAGACCAGGGAGCGCTGGCTGCGCGAGAAGGGCGCGGCGTCCTGGTCGGCCTCGATCAGGTACTGGCGGATCTCCGGCCGGATCATCTCCACCATCCAGCGGATGTGACCGATGACCGGATAGTTGCGGCGGATGGAGTGTTCGCCCTGGACCAGGTCGGTGACGCCGATGGCGGTCAGGACGCCGCCGGCCACGGCCAGGATCCACCCCGCCTCGGGACGCCCAAGACCGATAAGGCCGATCCCCGCCGCCAGGGTCAGGACACAGAGCAGGAAGGCCGTGTACCGGCTCGGTCGAAACCCCATGCCCTGCTCCCCGCGACCTTTTCCGGCGCCCAGACTCGGCCGCCGCGCGGCAGGGCGTCAAGCGCGGTCCGCGTCAGCGAGGCTTCGTGCGGATGTTGAGCTGGCCGGCCAGGCCCGCCTTGCGATGGTGCTCTATGGCGTGCATTTCCGGCGACAGGGCCATGTTGCGGAAGGCTTCCAGCGAGGGGTACTGGGCCAGGGCGACGGCGTCCCACATCGCCTCGACCTCGCCCAGCAGCAGGCCGGTGACGCGGCCGCTGTAGAGAATCTTGCCGCCCAGGGCCTCGACCATCTTGGACACTTCCTCGCCGTAGCGATTGTAGGCGTCGGCGCCCGAGAGGTGCGCGTCGGAGCCGTCCTCGTACTCGGCCTTGTCCTTGAACTTCAGCAGGTTGACCATGACGAAGGGGCCGTCTTCGGGCGAGCCGAAGAACTCCATGGCCTGGTCCTGGCTCGGAAAGACGCTGTTGACGACGTTCATGTGGCAGCTCCTCGGCGGGCCTTGATCATGGCGTCGATCAGGCCGGCGATCTCGGTGGGGGAATCTTCCTGCAGGAAGTGGCCGCCCGGCAGGATCACGTGGGGCTGGCCCTTCGCGCCCGGCACGCGGGCCTGGAACACCGCCTCGCCGCCCTTGCTGACCGGGTCGGCGTCGCTGAAGGCGGTGAGGAAGGGCTTTTCGAAGCGTTCCAGCACCGTCCAGGCGGCCTTGTTCTCGGCGACGGAGGCGTGCTCGGGCGTGACCGGCACCAGGGTGGGGAACTGGCGCGCGCCCTCCTTGTAGGTCTCGTCCGGAAAGGGCGCGTCATAGGCGGCGATCTCGGCGGGGCTGAGTTCGCGCTTGGAGCCGCCGTTCAGCAGCATGCCGATGGGCATCTGGGGCACGGACTGGCTGAAGGCCAGCCAGGCCTGGAAGCCTTCGGTCAGGCCCGTTCCCACCGGCAGGCCGGTGTTGCCGGCGATGACCCCGGCGAAACGCTCCGGAAAGGCGGCCACCAGGCGAAGCCCGATCAGCCCGCCCCAGTCCTGGCAGAAGAGGGTGATGTCCCTGAGGTCCAGGGCGTTCAGCCACTGGCTCATCCAGTCCACGTGACGCTCGTAGGTGTAGTCCGTGCGACGGGCCGGCTTGTCGGAGCGCCCGAAGCCGATCAGGTCCGGGGCGATGGCGCGATGGCCCTTGGCGACCAGGGCCGGGATGATCCGGCGATAGAGATAGGCCCACGACGGCTCGCCGTGCATCAGCAGCACCACGGCCCCGTCGCGCGGCCCCTCGTCGACATAGTGGAGGCGCAGGTCCGTTCCGTCGGCGTCCTTCACCGTCAGGTAGCGGGGGGCGAAGGGCCAGTCGGCCAGGCCCTTGAACCGTTCGTCCGGCGTCCTCAGCACATCCACCGCGGCGTCTCCCGATTGACAAGGCTTATATTGGCAGTCTTAGTGTCATTAGAACGCGAGGCGGTCAAGCCGCCGCAAGAGGGAAGCGCCCATGAAACGCCTGCGTCTCGTCGCCCTGGTCGTCGTCGCCCTGGCCCTGGTCGTCGGCGGTGGCCTGTGGCTGGCTCGCGAACGCCTGGCCACGGCGGCCATGGGCCGGCTCTACGCCCGCGCCCTGAACGGCGACCCCCTGGCGGCCCTGCCGGACGGGCTGCATGTCGGCCTCTGCGGCTCCGGCGCGCCCATGCCCGACCCCACCCGCGCGGGCCCCTGCACGGTGGTGGTCGCGGGCAAGCGGATGTTCGTGGTCGACGCCGGCGAAGGCAGCGTGCGCAAGCTGTCGCTGATGAACCTGCCGCCCGGCCAGGTCAGCGCCCTGCTGCTGACCCACTTCCACTCCGACCACATCGCCGACGTGGGCGAGCTGATGCTGCAGCACTGGGGCACGGGGGCGGCGCAGAGCCCGCTGCCGGTCTATGGCCCCACCGGCGTCGAGCAGGTGGTGCAGGGCTTCAACGCCGCCTACGCCCTCGACGACGGTTACCGCGTCGCCCACCACGGCCCCAAGGTGATGCCCCCGGCCGGCGCCGGCGGCGTGGCCCATCCCTTCGCCATCGACCGGGCCGGGCCCGACGTGACCCTGATCGACGAGCCGGACCTCAAGGTCATCGCCTTCCCGGTCGACCATCGGCCGGTCGAGCCGGCGGTGGGGTACCTGTTCATCTACAAGGGGCGCCGGGTGGTGGTCAGCGGCGACACGGCGCCCTCGGCCCGCCTGGAGGCGGCCGCCAAGGGGGCGGACGTGCTGGTGCATGAGGCCTTGGCGCCCAATCTGGTGGCCATCCAAAGGCGCGAGGCGATCAAGGCCGGGCGCGCGAACCTGGCCGCCATCTTCCACGACATCCTGAGCTATCACACCACGCCGGAACAGGCCGCCGGCATCGCCCAGAGGGCGGGCGTGCGCTACCTGCTCTACACCCACATCATCCCGCCACTGCCTTCCAGGGCCTTGAATTCCGCGTTCCTCGGGCGCTCGCCGGAGATCTTCCACGGCACGCTAAGGGTGGGCGAGGACGGCGACTTCCTGACCCTGCCGGCGGGCTCGGCGGAGATCCGCCGCGACAATCGGCTGAGCCTCTTGCGCTGATCCCGACCCTGGTCGGGAAGCTTTGCCTTTCCATTGGCTTAACTGTGTTCGCTCAACGAACGCTGGCGCTTGGCGCGCGCCGCCTCTAAGCAGGACGCGTTCCAAAGTCCGGGAGGTCCTGGCAGTGTCAGCGCCGCGTCCAAAATTCGCGCCCTCCGCGACGGCCGTCGAGCCGGCGGACGACGAAACCGACGGCCGGCGCCGCCGCTCGCAGGACAGCCGCGCCCGAATCGTCGCGGCGATGCTGGAGCTGGTGCACGCCGGCGATGTCTCGCCGGGCGCCGAGCAGGTGGCGGCGCGCGCCGGCGTCGGCCTGCGCACCGTCTTCCGCCACTTCAGCGACATGGACAGCCTCTACAGCGAGATGTCCCGCGTCATCGAGGCCGAGGTGCGTTCCGTCATCGACGCCCCGTTCGCGGCCGAGGGCTGGCGCGAGCGCCTGGTCGAACTGGTCCATCGCCGTGCGGCGGTGTTCGAGAAGATCGCCCCGTTCAAGCGCGCCTCCGACATCCATCGCCACCAGTCGCGCTTCCTGCAGGCGGGACATGAGCGGCTGGTCATGCTGTCTCGCGAGATCCTCAAGCGCGAGCTGCCGACCGAGGCCGCGCGCGACCAGATCACCTTCGAGACGCTCGACCTGCTGCTCAGCTTCGAGGCCTGGTCGCGGCTGCGCAGGGACCAGGACCTGACCCCGCGCCGCGCCCGCGACGTCCTGGAGCAGGCAGTCCGCAAGATCATCGGCTGAGGCGCCGCTCCGCGTCCTGCGTTCTTGTGAGGCTGGCGTTTCCGTGCCAGCGCTTTGGCGCGATCGTCCGGCTACGGCCGATGCGGCGCGCGGGGAGGGAGCAGGAAGCTTGGCGGCGAAGCCGGGGGTGTTGGCGAGCCTGAAACGCTTGCGGCCGGGCTGGCTCGCAGCCTTGGTTCTGCTTGCCGGCGGGGCCGCCGTGATCGTGGTGAACTGGCCGGGGCACTGGTCCTACGATTCCGTCATCCAGCTCGATCAGGGCCGCAGCGGGCTTTACAACGCCTGGCACCCGCCGGTGATGGCCTGGCTCCTCGGCCTGGCCGATCGCCTGCTGCGCGGCGGCGCGCTGTTCACGGTGCTGGAGGCGGCGCTTGTATTCGGGGCGCTCGCGGCCCTGGTGGCGCTGGCGGGACGGCGGGCATGGGCCGCGCCTCTGGCCGCCCTGGCGGCCCTGGCGACGCCGCAGCTGGCGATCTATCCGGCCATCGTCTGGAAGGACGTGCTGTTCGCCGGCGCGGCGCTCGGCGCCTTCGCCTGCCTGGCCTGGGCGGGGCGTTTGTGGAGCGCGCGGCCGTGGCGCTGGGCGCTGGTCCTCAAGGCTTCGGCGCTGCTCGCCCTGGCCGCCCTGGCCCGGCAGAACGGCCTGGTGCTGATCCCGGCGGCCGGCGTCACCCTGGCCTGGGTCGGCCTGCGGGCCGGCGGCGCGGGACGCCGGTGGCGGGCACTGGGCCCCGGCGCGGTGCTGGTGATCGCCGCCAGCCTGATCGCCGTCGCCGGCGCCTCGGCCTTGAAGCTGCACTCCGACGGGGAACACGAGCGCCGCCGCCAGTGGGAGGAGCTGCGCATCTACGAGATGGTGGCGGCCCGATCGATGAAGCCAGGCCTGACGTTCCCGATCCTGGCCGCCCAGGCCCCGGCCATGAACGACTTCATGACGACGCAGGGCCCCCGGCTGCTCAAGTTCCAGCGCATCGACCCCCTGGTGCAGAACCCCTTCGTCGTGGCCCACCAGGACCACGACCGGCCCGCGGTCCTCGCGCAGTGGCGGGCGGTCTTCGCGGCCGATCCGATGCTCTATCTGAGGGTGCGCGCGCGGCTGTTCGCCTGGGTGTTCCTGACGCCCGACCTCAAGTCCTGCGTGCCCTTGTCAATCGGCGTGGATGGGCCGCCGGCCCTCATGGCGCACTTGGGCCTTCAGGAGCGCTACACCGACACCGACGACGCGGTGTTCGACTACGCCCAGGCTTTCTTCGGCACGCCGATCTATCGCCACGCGGCCTGGGCGGGCCTGGCGGCGGTGTTGCTGGTGGCCTTGCTGGTCCGACGCCGGCCCGAGGACATCGCCGTGGCCGGGCTGCTGGCCTCGGCGCTGGGCTTCGCCGCGACCTTCTTCGTGATCAGCATCGCCTGCGACTACCGCTATCTCTATGTGCTGGACCTTTCGGCCCTGGCCGGCGCGCTCTATGGCGTGGCCACGCTCGGGACGCGGCAGGGGCCGAAGCCCTGATCGTCAGGCCTCCGGCCCCGCCCCCGTCCCCCGCGACGTCAGTCTGACGCTAGGCCGTGGCTCGCGTTTCGCGCAACGGAACATTTTTGATCGTGGGCGGAAGGCTCAGGCGCTCCGCGCCAAGGCTGGCGACGTCTCGGCCAGGGCGCCCGCCGCTGCGGTCAGGAGCTGCACGAACTGGGAGGCGTAGTTGAAGCGCACGAAACGCCGCGCCGCTTCCGTGAATCGCACGCCTCCGGGCGACGCCTCCAGGACGCCTTCGCGTTCGGCCGCCTCGAGCAGGCGCCGGACGTGGATGCGCGAGACGCCGAACCGGCGGGCCAGGGCGGCGGCGTTGACCGTGATCGGCCGCGTGGAGGGGAAGTTGTCGCCGTCCTCGTCGAGCACCAGCGTCTGGGCGATCTGGTTGCCGGCATGGCGATGCATGAACACCGCCATGTAGGGCGCCGAATGGTCGGAGGCGCGCGCCGACTCCAGCAGGCCGCGCGCGTGGTGGGCGCAGAAGGTCTCCAGCACCCCGGGCTGGTCCAGGGCGTCGCCCACGAGCGCCGCGCCAGGCTCGAGGATCGCCGCCGCGCGGAGCGCCGCTTTCAGATGCAACGCCCAGGCGTCGCGGAAGGCGGGTGTCGGCTGATAGCGCGCCGGCGGCCGGGTCGGGACGCCTGGCACGGGCGTGAGATAGCCCAGATGCTGCAGGTAGATCAGCATGGCGCGCGCGCGGCCCGGGCTCAGAAGCCGCGACGCGGCGCACACCGACTTGAGGCGCGGCAGGGTGATCCCCTCCGTGGCGTGCAGGTACATCGCCCACAGCGCCGCCACATATCGTCCCGCGTCCTTGAACACGCCGTCCAGGGCGCGGTCGGCGTCCGAAAGTTCGGCCATGCCCGCGACGAGCGCGCGCGAGGCCCGGCCGAAGTTCGGATCGGCCAGGACGCGGGAATAGGCGTCCTCGGCCAGGGGGCGTCCCGAGCCCCAGCCCATCAGCCGTGCGACGTTGTCGTCCGACGCCAAGCCACAAACCCCCAACCGCGCCAGCGCACTCGACCCGCGAGGGCCCAGGCCGCGGTCAGCCTATACCTTGCACGACGCGCGCCAATAGGGCGCGCCCTGACAGGCGAATTGGCCCCGGCCGGGTCCTTGGCGCGGCCGCTCGACCAATTGAAGGCGAGGGCGAAAGCCGGGGCGAAGGCGTCAGGCGCCGCCCTTGTAGATGTCGGAGAGCGTGCCCAGCACCCGCGCCGCGGCGGGATCGGCGAGGCGATAGTAGATGGTCTGGCCGTCGCGGCGGGTGGCGACCAGCCCCTCGGCGCGCATCTTGGCAAGGTGCTGCGAGGTGGCCGACTGGGTCAGGCGGGCGTGTTCGGCCAGGACCCCGACCGAGGCCTCGCCCTCGACCAGGCGGCAGAGCAGCAAGAGGCGTTGTTCGCTGGCCAGCAGCTTCAGCAGCCGCGCAGCGGACTGGGCGCAGCCTTCCAGGCCGCCGACCTCGACGGGATCGGGAAGGAGCTTGGAGAGGTCGGTCATGAGGCTGATTTAGAAACTGCGCAGATTTGCGCAAGCCAGCGCGGCGCCGTCATGGGATCGGTCCTCATCACGCCGCCTTGCCCGGCAGGGGCCGACCATCGTCACGCAGGACGACGTAGATGGCCGGGATCACCAGCACCGTCAGCAGGGTCGAGGAGGCCAGGCCGAACAGCAGCGAGATCGCCAGGCCCTGGAAGATCGGGTCGGTGAGGATCACGGCCGCCCCGATCATCGCCGCCGCCGCGGTCAGCACGATAGGCTTGAATCGGATGGCGCCGGCCTCGAGCAACACTTCGCGCAGCCCGCGGCCCTCGCCCTGGGTGTGGCGGATGAAGTCCACCAGCAGGATCGAGTTGCGCACGATGATGCCGGCCAGGGCGATGAAGCCGATCATGGAAGTCGCCGTGAAGGGCGCGTGGAACAGGATGTGGCCGATGACGATGCCCACCAGGGTCAGGGGTATCGGCGTCAGGATGACCAGGGGCAGGCGGAAGCTTTTGAACTGCGCCACCACCAGGACGTAGATGCCCAGGATCGCGACCCCGAACGCCGCGCCCATGTCGCGGAACGTGACCCAGGTGATCTCCCATTCCCCATCCCAGAGCACGGTCGGCGTCGCCTCGACGGTCGGCTGGCCGTGCAGGCGGATGTCGGGCTTGGGGAGGGTCTTCCAGTCTGCGTCCTTGAGGATCTTGTCCACGGCCAGCATGCCGTAGATCGGGGCCTCGTAGGCGCCGGCGAGTTCGCCCAGGATCATGTCGGCGTCGCGCCCGTCGCGGCGGAAGATGTGCGTGGACCCCGGCTCGGTTCGGGCGGTGGCGACCTCGTCCAGGCTGACCAGCCGCCCGCCGCCAGGCCCCTGGCTGACGGCCACCGGCATGGCGGCCAGACCCTGGCCCCAGGTGCGGGCCGACTGGGGCAGGCGCACGGAAATCTCCAGGGGATCGCGGCCAGGTCCGCGATGGGCGTAGCCAACCACCTGGCCGTTCAGGGCCGCGGCCAGGCTGTCATAGACGTCGCGGTCGCTGACCTTCAGCGCCTCCAGCCGGTCGCGGTCGGGGACCAGGCGCAAGCTGGGCCGGGGCTGGCCATAGCTGTCGCCGATGTCGACGATGTAGGGGACCTGGTGGAAGGCGGCCTTGACGCGCTCGGCCACGGCCCTGCGGGTTGCGGCGTCCGGGCCATAGACCTCGGCCAGCAGGGTCGCCATCACCGGCGGGCCGGGCGGCGCCTCGACCACCCGGATCACAGCGCCCGGCGGCAGGGCCACGGCCGCCAGCCGCCGGCGCAGGTCGAGCGCGATGGCGTGGCTGTTGCGGTGGCGCTTGTCCTTGGCCGCCAGGGTGACGGCCAGGTCGCCCTGTTCGGGCCGGGAGCGCAGGTAGTAGTGGCGCACCAGGCCGTTGAAATTGAACGGCGAGGCCGTGCCCGCATAGGCGTCCACGGCGGTGACCTCGGGCAGGGCGCGGGTGACGGCCGAGGCGTCGGCGAGGGCGCGGCCCGTGGCCTCCAGCGAGGTCCCCTCGGGCATGTCCAGCACCACCTGCAGCTCGGACTTGTTGTCGAAAGGCAGCAGCTTCACCGTCACGGTCTTGGTGGCGAACATCGCGCAGGCCAGGAGAGTGGCGATCCCGACCCCGATGAGGAAGGTCCAGGCGCTGCGCCGGGTGGCGATGACGCGGGCGGCGACACGTCGATAGAGCGCGCCCAGCTTGCCTTCACCATGATGAGCGCCGCCCGCGGCCAGGGTCTGGCGCGCGAAGCGGACCATCAGCCAGGGGGCGATGACCACGGCCACGAAGAACGAGAACACCATGGCCGCCGAGGCGTTGACTGGGATCGGCGCCATGTAGGGGCCCATCAGGCCCGAGACGAACAGCATCGGCAGCAGGGCCGAAACCACGGTCAGGGTGGCGACCACGGTGGGGTTGCCCACTTCGGCCACGGCCTCGACGGCCGCGTCGATGCGGCTTCGTCCATCGCCCATCGCCCAGTGCCGGGCGATGTTCTCGATCATCACGATGGCGTCGTCGACCAGGATGCCGATGGAGAAGATCAGGGCGAACAGGCTGACGCGGTTGACCGTGTAGCCCATCAGGTTCGAGGCGAAGAGGGTGAGGAGGATGGTCGTCGGGATGACCACCGCGGTCACGCCCGCCTCGCGCCAGCCGATGGCGAAGCCGATAAGGACGACGATGGAGATGGTCGCCAGGGCGAGGTGGAAGAGCAGCTCGTTGGCCTTGTCGTTGGCCGTGGCGCCGTAGTCGCGGGTGACGGCGACGTCGAGGCTGTCGGGCAGCAGCGAGCCCTTCAGGGACTCCACGCGCTTCAGCACGGCCTCGCTGACCACCACCGCGTTGGCGCCCTTGCGCTTGGCGATGGCCAGGCTGACGGCCGGCGCCTCGGTCCAGCCCTTGCCGACGCGCACGTCGCGCCAGGCGCGGGCCTGGTCCTCGCGCGGGGCCTCGACGACCTGGGCCACGTCGCGGACATAGACCGTTTCCCCCTTGGCCGAGGGCAGGGCGATCAGGCCGATCTGGGTGGCGTTCTCCAGGGTCTGGCCGGCCATGACGTCGACCGCCTGGCCGTTGTCGCGCAGGGACCCGGCGGGGAAGGCGCGGTTGGCCTGCCGCACGGCGTCGACCAGGGCCCCCAGGGCGACCCCATGCTGGGCCAGCCGGGCCGGGTCGGGCTCGATGCGGATCTCCTGGGGCCGGCCGCCGACGATGAAGGTCAGGCCGACATCGTCGACCTTGGCCACCTCGGTGCGCAGCTTTCCGGCGATCTCGTACAGCGCCTGGTCCGTCCATTGGCCGGCGGCGCCCGGCTTCGGCGACAGGGTGAGGACCAGGCTCGGTACGTCGTTGATGCCGCGGGTCTGGATCAGCGGCTCGGGGATGCCGGCGGGAATGCGGTCGTAGTTGGCGCGGACCTTCTCGTGGATGCGCACCGCGGCGGCGTCGGGGTCGACGCCGACCTTGAAGCGCGCGGTGACCATCACTCGGTTGTCGTCGGCGAAGGTGTAGACGTGCTCGACGTCCGCCACGCTCTTGACGATGGTTTCGAGCGGCTTGCCGACCAGCTCCACCGCATCCGGCGCGCGAAGGCCCGGAGCCTGCACCATGATGTCGACCATGGGCACGCTGATCTGCGGCTCCTCCTCGCGCGGGATGGACATAAGCGCCAGCAGGCCGACGGCGATCGCCGCCAGCAGGATCAGCGGCGTGAGCGGCGAGCGGATCGTCGCCTTGGTCAGCCGGCCAGAGAGCCCGAGGTTCATCGGCCCGACCCCGCCGGGGCCAGGATGTCGCCGGAGCGGACGCCCGACAGGATCTCGATGGTGTCGGCGGAAGGGCCCGCCGTCGTCTGCACGGGGATCTGCGACAGGCCGCCGTCGGGGCGGACCAGAGCGGCGTAGTCGATGCCGAAGCGGGTGGCGACGTAGCGGCGCGGCACCACGATGGCCTGGCGTTGGCCCACCGCCAGGTTGGCGCGCACCCGCTGGCCGACCAGATCCTGCGGCAGGCCGGGCGCGGTGACGTCGGCGGTCACCTGGCCGGCGGTGACCGAGGGATAGACCTGGGTGATGGTTCCCTGGACGAAGCTGCCCGGCGCGCCGGCGCGCAGGTCTTCCGCGGCGAGGCGCACGGCCTGGCCGACCTTCAGGGCGCCGGCCTGGCCTTCAGGCAGTTCGATGCGCACGACCGTCGGGCCGGCGGTGATGCGGGCGACGGACTGGCCGGGCATGACCACGGAGCCGGCCGGGACGTCGGCGACCAGGACCCGCCCGCTGGCCGGCGCCAGGATCGCGCCCTGGGCGGAAAGTTCGGCGCTGGCCCCGCGCTGGGCGCGGGCGGCGGCCACGGCGGCGTTGGCTGAGCGGGCCTGGGCCTCCACCTGATCGAGGCGGGCCTGGGCGTAGACCCCGTGCGCGAAGAGGTCGCGCGTGCGGGCGAGGTCGGCGTTGGCGCGCGCGGCCTCGGCGGCCGCGGCGGTGACCTGGGCGTCGAAGGCGCCGGTCTGCAGCGCCAGGCGGTCGTCCTTGACCCGGGCGATCAGCTGGCCCTGGCGCACCATGTCGCCTTCCTTGACGGCCAGGCTGACCAGGGTGCCCGAGATGCGGGCGCGGGCGTCGGCCATGTCCCGCGTGGTGAGGGTGGCCGGCACGGGTTTGAGGTCGGCGACGGTCTGCGGCCGGACAGTCAGTTGACCGGCGGCGGGCGCCGCCGTCACCGCCGGGCCCGACGGCTTCTCGCCGCCGCACCCACCCAGCAGCAGCATCGCCCCCAGAGCCGCGCCGAGCGCCGCTCCGGAAGCCGCGATGGTCAGTGTCCGCCCCGCCATGCCTTGCCCTCCCTCGTGGTCAGCCCGCTAGACGCGGTCGCTGACGGCGCCGGTGTTGCTGTCCAAGGTGACGGTGGGCAGGCCGGCGGCCCTCCAGGCCATGATCCCGCCGGCCAGGTGGGCGTCGATCGCGTGGCCCGCGGCCTGGCACTTACCGACCGCCGTGGCCGAGCGCTTGCCGGAGCCGCACTGCAGCACAACCAGCTTGTCGCCGGCCGGCGGCAGGGCGGCCGGATCGAAGGTGGACAGCGGATAGTTCAGAGCGCCGTGGATCCGCTCGGCGGCGAATTCGGCCGGCTCGCGCACGTCGATCAGCAGAATCTCGTGCGCCGCCAGGGCGGCTTTCACCTGGCCGGGGCTCAGGTCGCGGGTCTTGGGGGCGCCGAACATCGCGGTCTCCTCGGGTCTATAATTTCGTAGTTGCGTATATGCAGGAAAACGAATATTAGGTCAAGCCCTGATGCATTGAACCTACGGCGAAGGCGCCGGGTCCGACGTGATCCAGATCAAGGCCGGCTGAATTCGCCGGGCGGAGACTGCGGGTCGTATCGGGCGCAAGACGGGTTCGCGGAGGAGACGAGAGCCATGGCCAAGCCGAAGATAGTCGTCCTGGGCGCGGGACTGGGCGGGGCGATCGCCGCGTTCGAGATCCAGCATGCGGTGGGCGATCGGGCCGAGGTGAGCGTCCTGACGCAGGGCGACACCTTCTATTTCGTGCCGTCGAACCCCTGGGTCGCCGTGGGCTGGCGTGACCGCGGCGCGATCCAGGTGCATCTGCCGCCGGTCTTCCGCAAGCGCGGCATCGGCTTTTCCGGAGTCGGGGCGCGGCGGGTGACGCCGGCCGAGAACCGGGTCGAGCTGAACGACGGCCAGATGATGGACTACGACTACCTGGTCATCGCCACCGGGCCGGACCTGGCCTTCGACGAGATTCCGGGCCTGGGCCCGAACGGCGGGCACACCCAGTCGATCTGCCACATCGATCACGCCGAGAGCGCCGCGACCGCCTTCGAGGCGTTGGCCAAGAACCCCGGCCCCATCGTGGTCGGCGCGGTGCAGGGCGCCTCGTGCTTCGGGCCGGCCTACGAGTTCGCCATGATCCTCGACACCGAGCTGAAGCGCCGCAAACTGCGCGACCGCGTGCCGATGACCTTCGTCACCTCCGAACCCTACATCGGCCACCTGGGCCTGGATGGGGTGGGCGACACCAAGGGGCTGCTGGAGAGCGAGATGCGCCAACGGCACATCAAGTGGATCACCAACGCCAAGTTGTCCTCCGTCGAACCTGGGCTGATGCACGTCGAGGAGATCGCCGAGGACGGCCAGGTGAAGGCGACCCATGACCTGCCCTTCGCCTTTTCCATGATGCTGCCGGCCTTCCGGGGCGTGGAGGCGGTGCGCGGCGTCGAGGGCCTGACCAATCCGCGCGGCTTCATCGTGGTCGACAAGAACCAGCGCAACCCCGCCTTCCCCAACGTCTTCGCCCTCGGCGTCTGCGTGGCCATCGCTCCGACCGGCAAGACACCGGTGCCGGTGGGCGTGCCCAAGACCGGCTTCATGATCGAGAGCATGGTCACCGCCATCGCTCGCAACCTCGACGACCTGGTGAGCGGGCGCGCGGCGACACACGAGGCGACCTGGAACGCCATCTGCCTGGCCGATTTCGGCGACGGCGGGGTGGCCTTCGTGGCCCAGCCCCAGATTCCGCCGCGCAACGTCAACTGGTCGGCCGAAGGCAAGTGGGTCCACCTGGCCAAGGTCGGGTTCGAAAAATACTTCCTGGGCAAGGTCCGCCGCGGCGAGAGCGAGCCCTTTTACGAAAAGCTGGCCCTGGACGTCATGGGCGTCCGCAAGCTGAAGGCCTGAGGCGCGGCGCGCCAGCAACCCTATTCACATCCGGCGCCAGCCGGAGACTTCCGGAGACAACACCATGACCCTCGATCGTGCGGTTCTCGCTTTCGCCGGCTGCGTCGTCCTGCTGGGCGTCGCCCTGGCCTATTTCGTTCATCCCTGGTGGATCGGCCTGTCGATCTTCGCGGGCCTGAACATGCTGCAGGCGTCGTTCACGGGATTCTGCCCGGCCGCGATGGTGTTCAAGGCGCTGGGGGTCAAGCCGGGGACGGCGTTCCATTGATCGGCCGACGCGTCGCCCTGGCGTTCGGGACGGCGGCGGGCCTGGCCTGGGCCGCCAACGCCGGGGCCATGACCCTGCCCGAGGCCATCGCCCTCGCCCAGCACAACAACCCGGGCCTCGCCCAGGCCAGGGCCCAGGCCGACGCCGCCGGGGCGCGGGTCGACCAGGCCACGGGCGCGCGCCTGCCGACGGTGACGATCAGCGGCCAGGCTTCGGCCGGAACCACCGATCTCGGTGGCTTCTTCGGCTTCGGCCGCGCCGACGTCACCCCGCGCGGGGCGGCGGTTGAGGTGCGCCAGCCCCTCTTCACCGGCGGCGCGATCACCGCCGGGATCGAGCGCGCGCGCCAGGGCCGCATGGCCGCCCTGGCCCAGGTGGGCGGGGCGCGGGCCCTGCTTTCGGCCCAGACAGCCGAGGCCTACGTCGGGGTCACCAGCGCCGCCGAAGTGGTGGCGCTGAACGACGCCCAGGCGCGTCAGGTCGCGGAGATCGCCCGCCAGGCTCAACTGCGCTTCGACGCCGGCGAAATCCCGCGCACCGACCTCGCCCAGGCCCAGGCGCGCCTGGCCCAGGCCCAGGCCGGCCAGGCCCGCGCCGCCGGCGACGAGGCCCGTGCGCGCGCCCACTTCCAGTCCGTGGTGGGCGCCGCCCCGGACGATCTGGCCCCGGCCCCGCCCCCGCCTCCCACCCCCGCCAGCCTCGACGAAGCCCTCGCCGCCGCCGAACGGAACAGCCCGACCCTGCAAGCGGCCGAGGCGTCGGCGCGGGCCGCGGACGCCGCCGTCCGCTTCGCCAAGGCCGAGCGCGCGCCCAGCCTCGCCGCCACGGCCTCCGCTTCCACCGCCCGGGACCAGTTCTTCCCCGGCTACCGCGCGGACGGCGTCACCATCGGGGTGCAGGGACGCTGGACAGTCTTTTCGGGCGGTGTGGTCAGCGGGCGCATCGACGAGGCCCGCGCCGACGCCCGGGCCGCCCGCGCCGGCGTGGAGGCCGCCCGCGCCCAGGTCCGCGAAGCGGTGATCGGCGCCTGGGCGGACCTCACGGCCGCCCGAGCCATGGCCGTCGCCGCCCGGGACCAGGCCGCCGCGGCCGCCAGCGCTCTCGACAGCGTGCGCAACGAGGTCCGTGTCGGCCAGAAGCCGACCCTCGACCTGCTCGACGCCGAACGCGAAGCCCTGGCCGCCGACGCCGCCCTGATCGCCGCGCGGGGCGAGGCGGTCTCCAGCGCCTACCGGCTGCGCGCGCTCCTGGGCGACGACTGACCGCCACCAACCTCGCGCCCCGATGACATTGGGAAGGCTTCGGCGGATCATCCGGAGTCTGATTCGAGCGCGCCAATGCCACCCACAGTCGAGTCCAATCGTCGGCGTCCTGCGCGCGTCCCGCCGGGTCTGGGGGTGTGAGCGCGCCCGGCGGCGCGGACCTGATCGACGAGGCCCGGGCGCACCTGGACGCGGGGCGCTATGACCTGGCCGCCGGGGCGGCGAGCCGGGCGGTGGCGCAGGGCGGCGACGCGCAGCGCGCCCTGGTGATCCTGGCGCTCTGCATGGAGGCCCTGGGCGCCGGAGCGGCGGCCCTGGACGCCTGCCGCCAGGCGATCGACGCAGGACCGACCTCCGCCGACGTCGCCGGCGAACTGGGCCGCCTGGCCTTGCGCCAAGGCCGTCTGGATCTGGCGGAACGGGCCCTCGCCGAACAGTTCCGCGCCGCGCCGTCGGCGTCGGCGGCCATCGAACTCGCCCGCGCCCAGAGGGGCCAGCTCGCCTTCGACCGCGCCCAGGCGACCCTGACGGCGGCGCTGGAAGCCGACCCTCTGCAGCCTGGCCCCTGGCTGGCCCTCGCCCAACTGCTTTGCGCCCAGGGCCGCCACGCCGAGGCTGTCGTCTTCTTCGAGGAGACCCTGCGCCTCGATCCCGCCCAGGCCGCGGCGCTGGACGGCCTCGCCGACGCCCGGCTGCTGGGCGGCGACGTCAGGGGCGCCCTGGAAGCCAGCGCGGCGGCGCTGGCGGCGGCCGGACCGGAGGGAGCTCCGTCCTGGTCCGCCGCCCACGCCCGGCGGCTGCTCGCCACCGGACGTCTGGAGGCCGGCTGGGCGGCCTTCGCGATCGCCCCGGCGGGCGAGGGCCACCGGAACCAGGTCCGGGTGGCTGCGCCGCGCTGGAGCCCGGGCGCGCCTGTGGACGGCCGACTGCTGCTGTTCGGCGAGCCTGACGTCGACGACGAGGTCCTGCTCTCGCGCCTGGTCCGGCCGCTCTCCGAGGCCGGCGTCGCCCTGACCCTCGCCCTCGACCCATCCTGGACCGACCTCGCCCAGCGCTCGTTCCCCGATTGCCAGGTGGTCCGGCGGCTGACGCGCGCCGAGGGGGATGCGGTGCTGCAGGCGGCGGACCTTGATGGTCCCTGCTCGCACGACGGGCAGGTGATCGGGGCCTGGGCGCCGATGCGGGCGGCGCTTTCGGCGGTTGGCGGCGCCGGCGCGGTGTTGGCCGGCGGCGGTCCCTATCTGTCGCCCGACCCGGACAGGGTCGCCTATTGGCGCGAGCGCCTCGCCGCGCTTGGCGCCGGACTCAAGATCGGCCTGGTCTGGCGCCTGGCGGGCGGCGAGCCCGAATGGGTCTGGGCGGCGCCGCCCTTGCCGATGCTGGCCCGCGCCCTCGCCCGGCCCGACCTGCGCATCATCGGCCTGCAGCCGGAGGCGGTGCTGGGCGAACTGGGCTGGATGCGCCAGGCCCTCGACTTTCCGATCCTCGATCCGCCGCCGGAATACCACGCCGCCGATCTGGCCGACGCGGCCGCGCTGGCTTTGGCGCTGGACGCGGTGGTGGGCGTCCCCGACGCGGTCAGCTATGCGGCCGCCGCCAGCGGCGCGGCGACCTGGTTCCTGACGCCGCCGCGCCACTGGGCCCTGCTGGGCGGCGAGACCTTCCCCTGGTTCGAAGGGGCGCACGTGCTGCGTACAGGGGCCCCGGGCGACTGGTCCGGCGCACTGGAGGCCCTGGCCCTGGCGATGGACGCATTGCCGGCCCAGGTTGAGGGGAAGCCGTGACCTCTGCGATCACCCTGCCATTCGTCAGCGAAGCCGCCTACGTCCATGGCGCGGGGGCGCGTCGCACCGTCCTCTTCGAGGCGGAGACGGTCGCCTGCACGCCCATGCGGGTCTTTCCCGAGCCCGAGCCGGGCCACTACGACTTCGAAGACACCGGATACGCCTTCCCGGCGGTCACCCTGACGACGCTGAACGACGTGGTCGTGCGCGGGCGATCGAACCTCCTTACGGCCCCCGACGCAGTCCTGCGGCACGACATCCTGGATCTCGAAACGGACGTGCCGGCCGAGGAGTTCGAGGGCCGGCTGCATCTGCTGGACGGCTGCGCCGCCGCCTGGGCGCCGTGCGATCCCTTCAAGGTCGACTACCTGGCGCGGGGCGCGGCCTTCACCGACGCCGCCGCCTGGAACTACGCCCACTGGATGTCGGAGGTGCTGCCGCGCGTCGCGGCCTTCCTGGGATCTGAGGAGCAGGCCGGCTCGCCGCTGATCCTCGACGCCGATCTGCACCCCAACCTGATGCGCTCGATCGAACGCCTCGCCGGTCCCGAGCGGCCGATCTATCGCCTGGGCCGCGACCACCTGGTGCGCGTCGGGGTCCTGCACAATGTCTCGCCGACCGGCTACGCCCGCTACAAGCCTCGCGGCCAGACCCGCAGCGCCATCGGCCACGGCGTCTTCTCGACCCAGGCGCTCAGCCGGATGGTGGAGGCGGTGCGGGGAGCCGGGGACGCGGGGGCTGAACCGGGCGACAGGGTGAAGCTTTATCTGCACCGGGGCTCGTCGCTGCGCAGGCTGGTGAACCAGGCGGAGATCGAGCAGGCCCTCACCGCTCGCGGCTTTGCGGTGGTGGAGCCGGAAGGGCTGACCTTCGACGACCAGGTGGCCCTGTTCACCCGCGCCAGGATCGTCGTGGGCGGCGCCGGCGCGGCGATCACCAACCTGCTGTTCTGCCGCCCGGACTGCCCGGTGATCACCCTGGTCCCGAGAACCGCGGACACCGGCTACTGGTACTGGCGCAACATGGCGGCCGCTGTCGGCGTGCGCGTCATGTCCGCGACGGGCGAGGCGGCCGAGGCCGAGGACGCCCCCGCCAACGGGCTGGTCGGCGATCAGCCCTATCGCGTCGACGTGCGGGACGTTCTGGACGCTGTCGCCGAGGCGGAGGCCATGCCGTCCGCGCCGACGCGCTAGTAGAACGGAAGGACGGCGGTCCAGCGCCCGCGGTCGGAAGACGGGTCGAACTTGTCGCCCTGGTCGACCGCCGTGACCCAGTGGGGGATATCGAACCGGAACAGCACCAGATCGCCGATGTCGTGGCAGTCCTCGGTTCCGAACCGCCGCCCATCGACCTCGAACGCCGTCGCGCCGGAGTGGAAGTCCTGGCCCCGCTTCGACAGGCCGAGAATGAGCCCGATCCGCTGCGGCTCCAGCGGGTGGGTGTGGCGGCCGAAGATGCCGCCGCCGCTGGGATAGTGGATAATCTGGGGCCGCTGCTTGCGCCCGGCCTGGTCGGGCTCGAAGGCGCCGTCCTGGCCGGTGAGCCGGTTCTGGAACACCGACAGGCGCTCGAAGAGGGCGATCAGGCCGTCTCTCGGTCCGCCGTCCAGGGACCTCAGCTGGTTGAAGTTATAGGCGTGGTAGCAGTGGACCGTCTTCTGACGGGGGCTGATGCCGCTCTCGATGGCGTGGAAGTTCTCGTCGACATAGGTCTGCGCCGGCATGGGCTCGGTGTTCAGGCCCCAGGCGTGGACGGCTCGCCTGAGGTCGGCCAGCGAACCGGGCTCGAAGACGCGGCGAACGACGGCCGCGCCCTGGCTCATGACCAGGTCGAAGAGCTTCGGCAGGTCGATCCCCGCCACCTCGATGTCGCCTGAGACGCCCTTGGCGTCGAATGTCGGGATCACGATGGCCTCCAGCGGGGTCCGGCCCCGAGGCGCGCCCTCCCGCCGGGACCCGGCGGTTCAGCGCAGGGTGAAATAGGTGCGGTCCGGAAGGTAGCGGGAGCGGTGGACCGTGAAATCCTTCAGGCTGAGCACTTCCAGCGCCGCCTGGGTCTCGCCCGGGTAGTCCTGGTTGTTCAGCTCGTCGAAGGCGATGATGCTGCCCGGCACGAGCCGGGGCCGGATGGCCTCGAGCGCGCCCTTGGTCGGCTCGTAGAGGGCCATGTCGAAGAACGCCAGCGCCACCAGCGCCTCGGGGTGGCTGTCGAAATAGGCCTTGGACGTCTGGCTGGCGTCGCCCTTGACCAGCTCGTACTTGCGGATGTGCGGCAGGACGTTCTCCTGGCGATGGAATTCCATCAGGGACGTCAGATAGGCCTCGTAGCCCTCCGGCACGCCGTAGACGCCTTCGGCGATGATCTCCGAGCGCGTGTCCGCGTCGCCGATGCCGGCATAGCCGGTGAAGGTGTCGAAGCCGACGATGCGCCGGGCGTGGTTATAGGGCTCGTAGACCGCCCGCATGTTCTCGAACAGGACCAGGTTCTGGCCCCACCAGACGCCGAATTCCATCACCGCGCCGGGCAGGTCGACGATCTTCTGGTAGAGCTCGTTGATGAACAGCAGCCGGGCCAGGGCGCCGCTGCGCATATAGAGCGCCAGGTTGACCATCAGCTCCTCGTCGGAGATCTGACGCGCCCGGAAGAGCTCGATCAGTTGCTGCCGATTGATCGCCGTCGAAGGGGCCGAGGCCGTCTGGGAAACAGGTCCGGTCTGCATGTGCGCACTCTGTCCAGAATCGGAAATTTTGGTGAGCCGATTCGGCCGGGCCGAGCAATCGCGGAGCCGGCGCCCCGCCGCGTCACGGCGGCGCAGAGGCTTTCGATGCAATAGTGGCGGAGAGGGCGGGATTCGAACCCGCGATACCCTTGCGAGTATGCCGCATTTCGAGTGCGGTGCTTTCAACCGCTCAGCCACCTCTCCGACTTTAAGGCGCGCGAGCGAAGGGGCGGACAATTAGCGACGGGGCGGCGGCGGCGCAAGAGCGGCGATCACCTGAATGTGCGAAGGCGGACGGCGGGGCGTCCTTGGGACGCCCTCAGCGGGCCGCCATGCCCGCCGACATGCGCCCGAACACCTGGTTGATCTGGGAGGCCAGGCCAGGCTCCGCCCCGGTGTCGGCCAGGGCGCGGGCCATGGCCTGGGTCCACTGGCCCGCGGTGGCGGCGTTCACCGGGACCTGGGCGTGGGCGGACATGACGCAGCGCCCCGGCTGGGCCTCGAACCAGTGGCGGGGGCCGCCGAGCCAGCCGGTGAGGAAGCCCGTCAGGGACTCGCGCATGGGCCCCAGGTCCGGCGCGTGCAGGGCGCGCAGCTCGGCATAGGCGGGGTCCTGGTCCATCAGGTCGTAGAAGCGGTCCACCAGGCGGCGCACGGCGGCCTCGCCGCCGATGATCTCGAACGGCGTGGCGGGCGGGGCCTGGGTGGCGGCGTCGGACATGGCGGGACCTCGCGGATAGAGACCCGTCCTGAAGGCGGGGCCGGCCCGCCCGGCGCCTTGATCCATATCAAGCAGCGGTCATGGCGCGCCGCGTGGGTCTCAGGCCTTGGCCGGAAAACCGCCCGCGCGGCTGAGGGACGAGATCGGCGGCTTGCCGATCTTCTCGCCGATCCAGCGGCCGGCCTCGACCATGGCGTCCAGGTCGACGCCGGTCTCGAACCCGGCCCGCTCCAGCATGTAGACCAGGTCCTCGGTGGCGATGTTGCCGGTGGCGTTGGGGGCGAACGGACAGCCGCCCAGGCCGCCGCAGCTGGCGTCCAGCACCGTCACCCCCGCCTCGACCCCGGCATAGGCGTTGGCCAGGCCCGTGCCGCGGGTGTCGTGGAAGTGCAGGCGCAGGGTCTTGCCATTGGCGACGGCCGCACAAGCCGCCACTCGGCGCCGCACGGTCCACGGGTCGGCGACGCCGATGGTGTCGGCGATGGCGATCTCGGCCACGTCCAGGGCGGCGGCCTCGCGCACGATGGCCACCACCTGGTCCTGGCTGACCTCGCCGTCGAAGGGGCAGCCGAAGGCCACCGAGACCGTCACCGAGATCGGCGGCCCGCCCTCGGCCGCGCGGCGGTTCGCGATGGCGGCCATGGCGGCGACCTGCTCGGCGACGCCGGCGCCCTGGTTGCGGATGCCGAAGCCGTCGGTGGCACAGACCACCACATTGGCCTCGTCCACCCCGGCGGCCAGAGCGCGGTCCCAGCCGCGTTCGTTCAGCACCAGGCCGATGCGCGAGCGCCCGGCCTGGCGGGGCAGCTCGGCCATGATCTCCTCGGCCCCGGCCATCTGCGGCACGCGCTTGGGATTGACGAAGGAGACGGCCTCGATGCGGGTGACGCCGCAGGCTTCCAGGCGGCGGATGAACTCGGCCTTGTCGGCCGCCTCGAGGATCGCTTTCTCATTCTGCAGCCCGTCGCGGGGGCCGACTTCGACGATCTGGATCTTGCGGGTCATGGCGTGGCTTTGCGGATCAGGGGGCGGGCTTGGGGCCGGCGATGGGGGTCATGGGTTCGAAGAGACGTAGGGTCTGGGGCTTGCCGTTGGAATAGTCGAGCCCCCGCACCACGCCCACCATCCGCGCGCCGTCGCCGTTGGCGCGAAGGCCGGCGACGAAGGCCGCCTGCTGGCGCGCCTCGACCACAGCCGGCCGGCCGTCGGCGATGGCGTCGGCGGCGGTGGCGCCGTCCCCCAGCTCGGTGGCGGCGCCCAGGGCGAAGATCAGGCTGGGCTCCTCGTAGCCGGCCAGGGTGATCGGCCCGGGGGTCATGCCGTTGCGCGGATCGAGACCCGCCCGGCGCAGGGCATTCACCGTCTCGGCGGACGGCCAGATCGGCAGGCTGGGCGCCAGGGCGGCCCAGAACAGGCCGTGGGCGACGACGCCCAGGGCGCTCGCCGTGACCAGGGCGCGCCCGGCCTTCTGGCGCAGCAGCAGCAAGCTCCCGACGCCGCCGGCGGCCAGGAAGGCCAGGGCGGTGACGATGGCCGGGAGCAGGCCGGACCAGGCCTTGAGGGTGACCGCCGCCACAGGCCCGACACCCGCCAGCACCAGGGCCGCGACGGCGGCGAGGGCGGCGCCGGCGATGCGCTCAGCCCGGCCGATCGGCTCGGCCAGGGCGCGGGCCATCATCCAGGCCAGGGCCGCGAACAGGGGCAGGGGATAGTGCGGCAGCTTGGTGGGGACCAGCTCGAAGACGATCCAGGCCGGCGCCGCCCAGCAGATGGCGAACCGCATGCCGGGCTCGGCGCGGTTACGCCAGGCGCCGACGATGCCCGCCGGCAGCAGGAGGGTGGCGGGGAACAGCAGCAGGGCCGCGGCCAGGGCGTAGGTCAGCGGCGGCGCGCCGTGGCCCTCCTGGCCGCCGGCCAGCTTGGGCGCCAGGTCGCCGCCCACCGACGCCCCCCAGAAGGCGCCGTCGGTGCTGACGGTGATGGCCATGGACCACGGCCCGACCAGGGCGGCGATCAGGATCAGGCCCCAGCTCCAGCCCAGGTCACGCATCCAGCGCCATTTGCGGTCCCAGAGGCCCAGGCTGACCAGGGTCAGGCCGACCACCATGGGCCCCACCGGCCCCTTGACCAGGATCGAGACGGCCAGGCCCAGCCAGAACCAGGCCTTGGCCCGCCGCCCCGCCCTAGGCCCGCCATGGCCGGCGAGGTAGATCCGCGCCAGGGCGGCCATGGCCAGGGTCACCGCGCCGCACAGCACCGCGTCGGTGGTGGCCAGGAACGCCTCCGTCGAGAAGACGAAGCCGGCCCCCAGGGCAGCACCCGCGATGGCCGCCAGGCTGCGGTTCAGGAAGGCCACGGCGCCCCAGGCGCAGGCCGCCGCCGCCAGGGCCGCCCCCAGCAGGGACGGCAGGCGATAGGCCCAGATCTCGCGGTCCTCGGCGTGGCTGACCAGGGTCACGCTGGCCGCCTGCAGCCAGTAGATTCCCACCGGCTTCTTGAAGCGTGGCTGGTCCTGGAAGTGGGGGCTGACGAAGTCGCCCGACTCGAGCATCTGCGCCGTCGCCTCGGCGAAGCGCGGTTCGTCCCGGTCCACGGTCGGGGTCAGGAACAGGCCGGGCAGCCCCGCGATCACGGCCACGATGGCCGCCATCAAGGGGCCCCGCCCGCCGCGCGCCCACCCCTCCAGACGCTCCTGAAGACTCATGGCCCCGTTGATAGCACGATCCTTCACCGGCACAGGTTTTGGGGCGCAGGTTTTGCGCTAAGAGAAGCCGATGGCGGCCGCACCCGACCTTTCGCCCGACGTCTCGATCGTCGTGCCCGTGTTCGACGAGGAAGGCGCCGCCCCGGCCCTGGCGCGGGAGATCGCAGCCGCCTTCGCCGGCCGCCGCCATGAGATCCTGTTCGTCGACGACGCCAGCGGCGACGGCACGCGCGCCGCCCTGGAGGGCCTGAGGGGCGAGATCCCGGCCCTGCGCGTCCTTGCCCACCGCCGCAACGCCGGCCAGAGCAGGGCGGTGCGCACCGGCGTGCTGGCGGCGCGGGCGGCGATCATCGTCACCCTCGACGGCGACGGCCAGAACGACCCCGCCGACGCCCCGCGCCTGGCCGACGCCCTCGCGTCCGGCCCGCCGGGCCTGGGCCTGGTGGGCGGCGAGCGGGCCCAGCGCCGCGATTCGGCCAACAAGCGCCTCGCCTCGCGCCTGGCCAACGCCATCCGCCGGCGCGTGCTGGACGACGGCGCCGTGGACACCGGCTGCGGCCTCAAGGCCTTCCGCCGCGAGGCCTTCCTGAGCCTGCCCTACTTCGATCACATCCACCGCTACCTTCCGGCCCTGATGCTGCGCGAGGGCTATGAGATCGCGTTCCAGCCGGTGAACCATCGGCCGCGCGAGAGCGGGCGCTCCAAGTACACCAACCTGGGGCGGCTGTGGGCGGGCCTCAGCGACCTGCAGGGCGTCCTCTGGCTCAAGCGCCGCGCCCGCGATCCGGGCGGTGTGGACGAAGCCTAGCCGCGCGCTATGCGAAGCGCCCGAAACGCCTTATCCCTCAAGGCCGTAGGGGCGGTGTCGGGGGACGCCGATCCGTCGGGGGTCCGATGAACGTCTTCGCCGCCATGCCGCTGCTGGTCCTGCCAGCCCTGGCCTACAATCTGTTCGCCCTGACGCTGCCGGGCGGCATCTTCGCCAAGACCGCCAGCGCGCGGCTGGCCGAGCCGCTGTTCAGCTTCACCACCACGGCGGGGGTGGTCTGGCCGGTGACCCTGTCGGACCTGCTGCTGACCACAGCCCTGGTGGTGCTGTTCATCGAGCTCTTGAAATCGACCACCAGCCGGCGGATCGCGATCATCAACCACTCGCTGTCGATGCTGCTGTTCGTGGCGCTGCTGGTGGAGCTGCTGCTGGCGCCGGCCTTCGCAAGCTCGACCTTTTTCCTGATCACCCTGATGGTGATGCTGGACGTCCTGGCCGGGTTCATCGTCACCATCGTCGCCTCGCGGCGCGAGATCGACGTGCGCGGGGACCACTAGAGTCAAACTGCCGCCCGGCAGGTTCCGCCGGGCCGGCCGAAGCCCTGTTGGCCTAGACGATGACCATGAACAGCGTCGCGACCACGATCAGGTCGAGGGCGCGGAAGGCGATGGCGGTCATGGCGGGCTCCGACGGCTATGGTTTCTCCGTCGTTAAGCAAGAGCGGCGCCAGGACGCCGTCGCCGTCAGTCCGTCCAGCTGGCCAGCCAGTCGGCCAGGGCCTGGGGCGTCATCGACCGGGCGTCGGCCAGGGCCGGCTCGTGGCCGCGGTCGAGCAGGCGGCCGTGGTCGTCGAGGATCAGGATGCTGGGCACGCCCTCGAGCTTGAGGCCGTAGCGCTGGGCGATCTGGATGTTGCGGTCCATGCGGCCGACATCGACCATCACCACCTCGTAGTGCGCCTTCACGAAGGCGGCGACCTCGGGCAGCTCCATCACGGCCGCCAGGATGCGGCAGTCGGGGCACCAGTTGCCGCCCAGATCGACCAGCACCTTGCGGTGCGTCGCCTTGGCGCGCTTCAGGGCGGCCGAAAGCGCGCGTTCGGCGTCGGCGTCCACGTCGTAGGGATAGGGCAGGGGCGTCGGCAGCTCGGCGAGGCTGCTGATTCGCACCCTTGGCGCCGGGGCGGCGTCCGCGCCGGCGGTGAGGAAGGCGAGGCTGACCGCGCCGGCCGCGGCGAGAACCGACAGCCGGCGGATCATTACTTCTTGGCGGGCGCGGCCGCGACCGGGGTCGCGCCGGCGGCTGGAGCAGCCG
>JAFEEA010000289.1 GCA_018241335.1 Pseudomonadota bacterium | reverse complement strand
TGACCCCTCTGACCCGGTTTCCTCGCCGTCCACAGGTCGTCGAGGGCAATCTCAGCGCCATCAAGGCGCGCCAGCTGGAGTGCCTGCAGTGGGTCCAGCAGGGCAAGAGCGCCTCTGAGATCGGCATCATCCTCGGCATCTCGTCACGGACGGTGGAAGGGCATCTCGCCCACGTCTGCGAGATCCTTGGCGTCAGGACCCGCATCCAGGCCGTGCTCCTCGCCCAGGACCTGGGCCTGCTCCAGCCGGCGCGTAAGCCTACGTGGGCGTCGCAGGTAGGCTTACGACTGGAGCCGCCAGCGGGTTAGTCCCACGAATCGTTCGACAGCCACCCGGTCCCGGGCGGCGCAGCTTCGAACGATCGAACAGCCCAATGGTGCTCCCGCTCTCGACCGTGATGGCTCTGGCGCTGCAGTGCGGCTCAGCGGCCCCGCCGACCACCCTGGCGGCGATCGCCAGAGCCGAGAGCGGCTTCGACCCCTTCGCCATCGGCGTAAACGGCATCCACGCCAGGCGCCTGCATCCCTCTTCGGCCGCCGACGCCGCGCTCGTGGCGCGCCAACTGATCGGCGCCGGCGAGAGCGTCGACCTGGGTCTCGCCCAGATCAACTCGCGCAATCTCGCCTGGCTCGGCCTCTCGGTCGACGACGCCTTCGACCCCTGCGCCAATCTCGCCGCGTCCGCCAGGGTGTTTGCAGAGGCCTACGGCCGGGCGTTCCGGGCGGGCGCCGCTCCCTCCACGGCGGCGCGCACGGCGCTGTCCTACTACAACACCGGCAGCCCGGTGCGCGGCTTCACCAACGGCTATGTGGCCAAGGTGCTCGCCGCTGCGCCGCAGGCCCAGGCCGACCTGTCGGCCGGCCTGCGGTTTGTCGCCGATCCGCCGCCGCCGGCGCCGAGCTGGGAAGTCTTCGCCCACGACGCCCGGCCCGACGACGGCTTTGTCTTCTCGCCTCAATCCACCGGAGAGACCCCGTGATGTCGCGCGCGTCCAGCCGCGCCATGGCCATCGTCGCCCTGGCCGCCGGCTTCAGCCTGATGCTCGCCGATCCCGCCCTCGCCCAGACCGCGGGCTCGGGCGGCAACATCGGAACCTTCATCCAGAACATCGTCAACCTGCTGAACAACAATGTCATCCGCGGCCTGGCGGTGATCGCCATCATCGTCACCGGGATCGCCTGGATGTTCGGCCACCTGGACCTGCGCCGCGCCGGCACGGTGATCGTCGGCATCATCGTCATCTTCGGCGCCGCGACCATCGTCGACCTGATCACCGGCGGATCCTCGGGGAGCTGAGGCGATGCTGTGCAGCGAAGAACGCCTGGCCGAGGACGTCCTTTTCCTCGCCTGTACGCGCCCGGCCATGGTCCTGGGCGTGCCCATGGAGGCCATGGGCATCAACATCATCCTGACGGCGATCGTCTTCCTGGGCGCGCACGCCCTCGCCTGGCTGGCGATCGCACCGGCGCTGCATCTGGTCTTCCAGGCGATCTGCAAGTCGGACCACAACGCCTTCCGCGTCCTCTGGCTCTACGTCGAGACCAAGGGCCGCTCGCGCAACGGCGCCCTGTGGGGCGGCAGTTCGGCGACGCCCCTGCCGCTACGCCGCCAACGCCGGACATCGGAGGCGTTCCGTGGCTGACCTCGCCCTCACCCCCAGCGTCACCGACGCCCAACGCGGCCGGGAAATCGACGCCAGGACCCTGCTGCCCTACGCGCGGCACGTCACCGATCGCATCATCGCCCTGGACAGCGGCGCGCTGATGATGGCGTTCCGCCTGGACGGCGCCAGCTTCGAGACCGCCGACGCCCGCGACCTGAACGACTGGCACACCCGCCTCAATGGCGCCTGGCGCAACCTCGCCTCGGACCAGCTCGCCCTCTGGCACCACCTGATCCGCCGCCGCGACGATCGCTATCCCGGCGGGACGTTCCGTTCCGCCTTCGCCCGGGACCTGGACGACCAGTACCGCGCGCGGATCGGCGCCGAGCAGATGTTCGTCAACGCGCTCTACCTGACCGTCATACTGCATCCGGGTCGGGCGCCGGCCGAGCGGGCCCAGGCCTGGGCCGCGCGCCTGGCGGGGCGGCTGGCCCGACGCGGAACGAGCGATCCGACGGCCGGCGCCGCGGAGGCGGAGGCCGTGCGGCGGCTCGACGACGTGGGGCGCGATCTCACGCAATATCTCGCGCGCTACGGGGCCGCGCCCCTGGGGCTGGTCGAGCGGGCCGGCGTGCGCTTCTCCGAGCCCTTGGCCCTGTTGCGCACGCTGCTCACCGGCGAGGATGAGCCCGTGCCGCTGATCCGCGGCCACCTGGGCTCGGCCCTCTATACCTCGCGGGTGATCTTCGGCCGCGAGGCGCTGGAGGTCCGGGGCGCCAGCACCACACGGTTTGCGGGGATGTTCGGCGTCAAGGAGTACCCGGCGACGACGCGGCCCGGGCTCTGGGACGGATTGCTGTCGGCCCGATTCCCCTTCGTGCTCAGCCAGTCGTTCACCTTCCTGTCGAAGTCCGCCGCGCGCGCGGTGATGGAGCGCAAGCAGAACCAGATGACCAGCGCGCGCGACCGGGCGACCTCGCAGATCGCCGGGCTCGACGATGCGCTGGACGACCTGATGTCCAACCGCTTCGTGATGGGCGACCATCAGGCCTCGCTGCTGGTCTATGGCGACACGCCGCGGGCTTTGACCGACCACCTGTCGAAGGCGCGCGCCCTGCTCGCCGACTCGGGCCTCGTCGTCGCGCGCGAAGACCTGGCGCTCGAGGCGGCCTTCTGGGCTCAGTTCCCCGGCAACTTCCGCCTACGCTCGCGGCCGGCCGCGATCAGCAGCCGCAACTTCGCGGCCCTGGCGCCTTTCCACACCCATCCCGCCGGGCGGGCCGACGGCAACCATTGGGGCCCGGCCGTGGCCCTGCTTCGCACGTCGGCCGGCTCGCCCTTCTTCTTCAATTTCCACGTCGGCGACCTTGGCCACACCTTCATCTGCGGGCCGTCCGGGTCGGGCAAGACCGTGGTCCAGAACTTCATGCTGGCCCAGCTGGAGAAGCTGGGCGCAACCGAAGTCTTCATCGACAAGGACCGCGGCGCGGAGATCTTCGTGCGCGCCAGCGGCGGGACCTACCTCGTCTTGAAGACGGGCGAGCCCACCGGCTTCGCCCCCTTCAAGGCCCTGGAGTACACGCCGGCCAATCGCGCCTTCCTGACGGCGCTCGTCCGCCAGATCGCCTCGCCGCCGGACCGACCCCTCAGCGCCCAGGAGGACCGGGCGATCGAGGATGCGGTCGCGGCGCTCGCGCCGCTGGCCCCTCAGAACCGCTCGATCTCGGCCCTGCGCACCTTGCTGGGCCAGCGCGACGCCGGCGGCATCGGCGCGCGCCTCGATCGATGGCGCCGCGGCGGCCCGCTAGGCTGGGTGCTCGACAACGCGGCCGACGCGCTGGCGCTGGACGCTCGCTTCCTCGGCTTCGACATGACCCACGTGCTCGATCACGCCGAGGTCCGCACGCCGGTGATGATGTACCTCTTCCACCGTCTCGCGGGCCTGCTGGACGGGCGGCGCTTCGTCATCGACATCGACGAGTTCTGGAAGGCGCTTGGCGAGGAGGCCTTCCGGGGTTTCGCCCAGGATGGCCTGAAGACCTACCGCAAGCAGAACGCCCTGCTTGTGTTCGGCACCCAATCGCCCGCGGACGTGCTGCGCTCTGAGATATCGCACACGATCCTGGAACAGTGCGCCACCAAGATCTTCCTGCCCAATCCCCACGCCCAGGCGCGCGACTACATCGACGGCTTTGGGCTCACCGCGCGCGAGTTCAGCCTGGTCCGCGAAGGACTGTCGCCGGAGACCCGCCAGTTCCTGATCAAGCAGGGCCTGAACTCGGTCGTGGTGGAACTTCGCCTCGACGGCATGCCCGACGCCCTGGCGATCCTCTCCGGCCGCACGGAGACCGTGGACCTGCTGGACCGCGTTCGCGCCGAGCACGGTGACGCCTACGCCGAATGGTCGGCGCCCTTTCATCAGCACCGTCGAGGACTTTCATGACCCGCAAGCCCCTCGCCGCCCTTTGTGCGGCCGCCCTCCTCTGCGCCGCCGCGCCCGCCCACGCGCAGATCGTCGTCTACGATCCGACCAGCTATGCGAAGATCCTGCAGCAGGCGCAGACGGCGCTCACCCAGCTCGATCAGCTGAAACAGCAGGTCGCGCAGGGCCAGCAGCTGCTGACCAGCCTCA
>JAFEEA010000288.1 GCA_018241335.1 Pseudomonadota bacterium | reverse complement strand
TCTCCCAGAGGGAGAAGGAGGGGCCCGCGCCGGAGGCGTGGGAGGATGAGGGGTTCCGCGCCCTCAGCCCTCATCCGCCTTGCGCCTGGCCTCGCGCGCCGTGGACTTCACCGCGTGCCTGGCCTCGTTGGCGGTGGCCTTGATCGCATGGGAGGCCTCGGCGGCGGTCTTTTTCACCTCGGCGCCGGCCTTCTTCAGGTCCGGATCGGCGGCGACCGTGCGGGCCTCGGCCTTGACGTCGGCCACGGCCGAGCGGGCGTCCTGGCGGGCCCTGGCCTCGTCGTGGCGCGAGCAGGCGCCGACGGCGGTCAGCATCAGGCAAAGGGCGATCATCCGGCGCATGGCTTGGCCTCCCGCCTCCCCAACGGCCCCGGCTCGCCCGGGGTTCCAGCCATCGCCGCCAGTCGCTAAAGCCTAGCCCATGCGCATCGCCTTCCTGGGAACCCCGGATTTCGCCGTCCCGACCCTGGCCGCCCTGATCGAGGATGGCCACGAGGTGGCCTGCGTCTACTCCCAGCCGCCGGCCCCGCGCGGCCGGGGCCAGGCCCTTCGCCCCTCGCCGGTGCACGCCTTCGCCGAGGCGCGCGGCATCCCCGTGCGCACGCCCCTCTCCATGAAGGCGCCGGAGGAGATCGCCGCCTTCGCCGCCCTGGGCCTCGACGCCGCGGTGGTGGTGGCCTTCGGCCAGATCCTGGTGCGCGAGGTGCTGGAGGCGCCGCGCCTGGGATGCTTCAACCTGCACGCCTCCCTGCTGCCGCGCTGGCGCGGGGCGGCGCCGATCCAGCGCGCCCTGATGGCCGGGGACGCCCAGACCGGCGCCGAGGTCATGCGCATGACCGAAGGCCTGGACGAGGGCCCGGTGCTGGCCTCCGTCACCCTGCGCATCGGCCCCCTCGACACCGCCGGAACCCTGCACGACCGCCTCGCGCCCGCCGGCGCCGCCCTGATGGTCCAGGCCCTGCGCCAGATCGCCGCCGGAGCCGCCCGCGAGACGCCCCAGCCGGACGAGGGCGCGACCTACGCCAGGAAGATTCGCCCCAAGGAGGCGCGCATCCGCTGGGACCGCCCGGGCGAGGTCGTGGACCGCCACATCCGCGGCCTCTCGCCCTTTCCCGGCGCCTGGTTCACCGCCCCCTCGGACAAGGGTCCGGTGCGGGTCAAGGCGCTGCTGTGCCGCTTCGAAGACGCCGACGGCCCGCCCGGCCAGGTGCTGGACGATGAGCTGCTGGTGGCCTGCGGGTCTGGGGCCGTCCGCATCCTGCGGGCCCAGCGCGAGGGCCGCGCGGCCCAGGACGCGGGGGACTTCCTGCGCGGCTTTCCGGTCAAGGCCGGCCTGGTGCTCGGCTGATGCCCCGCTATCGCCTGACGCTGGAATACGACGGCCGGCCCTACAAGGGCTTCCAGGCCCAGGACGGCCTGCCCACCGTGCAGGGCGCGGTGGAGGCGGCGGTGAAGGCCTTCACGGGCGAAGACATCCGCCTCCAGGCCGCCGGGCGCACCGACACCGGCGTGCACGCGTCCGGCCAGGTGATCCACATCGACCTCACCCGCGAGTGGCGTCCCGAGGTGGTGATGAACGCCCTCAACGCCCACCTCGTGCCCCAGCCCGTCGCCGTGCTCGATGTCGCCCTGGCGCCGCCGCCCTTCCACGCCCGCTTCTCGGCGGCGGGACGGCGCTATCTCTACCGGATCCTGAACCGGCCCGGCCCGCCGGCCCTCGACCAGGGCCGGGTCTGGCACGTCAAGAAGCCGCTGGACGCCGAGGCGATGCACGCCGCCGCGCAAGGCCTGGTCGGCCATCACGACTTCACCACCTTCCGCGACGCCGCCTGCCAGGCCAAGTCGCCGATGAAGACCCTGGACGAGATCAGGGTCTGGCGCGAGGGCGACGAGGTGCGCCTGGCCTTCGCCTCGCGCTCGTTCCTGCACCGCCAGGTGCGCTCCATGACCGGCTCGATCGCCGAGGTGGGGGTCGGGCGCTGGAGCGCCGCCGATCTCGTCTCCGCCCTGGAGGCGCGCGACCGCACCGCCTGCGGCCCGGTGGCGCCGGCCCATGGCCTTTGCCTGGTCGGGGTGGACTATCCCGAGGGGTGAACGCCGCCCCTAGTCGGTGCTCAGCATGAAGTGGCCGCGCAGGGCCGCGACGGGCGAGGCGCGGGCCTCCTGCCAGGCCTCGACATGCACATTGGCGATCCGCCGGCCCACCTTGCGCAGGTCGGCGCGGGCGTAGGTGACGAGGCCGCCTTTGGCCGGGCGCAGGTACTCGATGGTGACGTCGATGGTCTTGGGTTGGCGGCGATGGGGCTCGCGCACCGACAGCTGGGCCAGGGCGGTCATCTCCAGGAAGGCCCCGATCACCCCGCCATGCAGGGCCGGGATCGAGGTGTTGCCGATCAGGTGCGGGCTGAAGGGCAGTATGGCGGTCATCTCGTCGCCGGCCAGCTCGGCGCGCATGCCCAGGAAGCGGACGTAGGGAATGCGGGCCAGGACCGCGTCCAGCCGCTGCTGGGCGGAGATCGGGGTCTCGTCGCTCATGCCGGGGCGCCCCCGGTCAGGGCGAAGGCGGCCTGGACGGTCGCCACCGGATCGTCCGGGTCGTCGTCGTAGGCGCTGGCCCGCACGAAGGCGATGGTGTGGGTGTACTTGTAGCACTGGGCCCGGGCGGTGATCCCGGCGCGGGGCTTGGCCGGGCGCAGGTAGTCGATGCGCAGGTCCAGCGTCGCCGTGGGCGTTGGGTTCGAGCGCCCCGCCTGGACGGCCAGGCCGCAGACGTGGTCCAGCAGGCTGGTCACCACCCCGCCGGCGATCACCTCGGTGTCCGGGTCGCCCACCAGGTCGGCGCGCCAGGGCACGCGCAGGATGCCGACGCCGTCCTGCATCGACACGAACTCCAGGCCCAGCGCCGCGGCCTGGGGCACGCCCTGCGACATGCGGGTGGCGAGGTCGCCGACCCACATAGGGTCGGCGGGATTGGCGCCGGGAAGCGGCTTGGGAACATCGGTCATCCGGCGACTATAGGGAGGGCTCCGTAGCGGCGCCTATATTGGTTCGTGGCCATTCGCTTCGAGGACCTGCTCTGCCCCCGGCCTGACGGGCTCTACTGCCCGCCGGGGGATTTCTACGTCGACCCGGTGAGGCCGGTGGAGCGGGCGGTGATCACCCACGGCCACGCCGACCACGCCCGCGCCGGCCACGCCCATGTGGCGGCGACGACACAGACCCTGGCGATCATGGCCGTCCGCTATGGCGAGGGGTTCGCCGGCCAGGTGCGGCCCCTGGCCCATGGCGAGGCGATCGAGCGCGACGGCGTCAGCCTGACCCTGGTCCCCGCCGGCCACGTCCTGGGCTCGGCCCAGGTCGTGGTGCGCTGGAAGGGCCTGACCATGGTCGTCAGCGGCGACTACAAGCGCCGGCGCGACCCCACCTGCCCGGCCTTCGAGCCGGTCCCATGCGACGTCTTCATCACCGAGGCGACCTTCGGCCTGCCGGTGTTCCGCCATCCGGACGACGCCGGCGAGATCGCCAGCCTGCTGCACTCGGTGGCCCAGTTCCCCGAGCGCTGCCACATCGTCGGCGCCTACGCCCTGGGCAAGGCCCAGCGGGTGATCCGGCTGCTGCGCGAGGCGGGTTGGGATGCACCGCTGTACGTCCACGGCGCCCTGGAGCGGCTGAACGGCCTCTACCAGGACTTCGGCGTCGACCTAGGCCCCCTGAAGCCGGCGACCACCGAGACCAAGGGCGACTTCGCGGGCCAGATCGTCATCGCCCCGCCCTCGGCCCTGGCGGACCGGTGGTCGCGGCGGTTCCCCGACCCGGTGACCGCCTTCGCCTCCGGCTGGATGCGCATCCGCGCCCGGGCCCGCCAGCGCGGGGTCGAGCTCCCCCTGATCCTCTCCGACCACGCCGACTGGGACGAGCTGACCGCCACCCTCGCCGAGCTGCGGCCCCAGGAGGTCTGGATCACCCACGGGCGGGAGGAGGCCCTGGCCCGCTGGGCGGGGCTCAATGGCCTGAAGGCCCGCGCCCTGGCGATCGTCGGCTACGAGGACGAGGAGGACTAGGAGCTCGCGAGATCCCCAGCACTTCCTTCTTCCCTTGCGGGAAAAGGTGTCAGCGAAGCTGACGGATGAGGGGTCGACGGAACCTCGGCGACGATCTGGCGAGAGGGGCCTGAATCGCTGCCCGACCCCTCATCCGACCCGCTACGCGGGCCACCTTCTCCCGCAAGGGGAGAAGGATG
>JAFEEA010000287.1 GCA_018241335.1 Pseudomonadota bacterium | reverse complement strand
AGAACGTGGCCCTGGCCGCGGACACCGGGATCGCGGGGCTATCGGTGGAGGACTCCACCGGCGATCCGGAGCATCCCCTCTACGACTTCGACGTGGCCGTGCGGCGCATCGCGGCCGCCAGCGACGCGCTGAAGGGCACGGGCGTCGTGCTCACCGCCCGCTCGGAGGGATTCATTCGCAATCGTCCGGACCTCGACGAGACCATCCGGCGCCTGACCGCCTTCGCCGAGGCCGGCGCCGATTGCCTCTATGCGCCGGGCCTGCGTGACGAAAGCCAGATCGCCACGGTCGTGAAGGCCGTGGCCCCGCTGCCGGTGAATGTGCTGGCGCCGGGTCTTCCGGTCGCGACCCTGGCCGCGCTGGGCGCGCGACGCATCAGCGTCGGCGGCAGCCTGGCCCGCACTGCCTGGGCCGGGTTCCTGAGAGCGGCGCGCGAGATCGCGACCGAAGGAACCTTCACCGCCTTCGCCGACGGCGCGCCGGGCGGCGAGCTCAACAAGCTCTTCGCCGACGCCGCTGAGCGCCGCGCCTAGGCCTTTTTCTGGCGGGTGTCGCGGCCGTTCATCGGCGGGTTCAGCGCCTCGATCAGATCGGCGTGCTCCTGTAGCCGGATGCGCTCGGAGATGTTGAGGCGGGTGTAGAGATGCATCTCGCCGTGCATCTGCACGGCGTCGGTCCATCGCTTCCTGGCCTCGGTCAGCAGGTTCTGGGCCTCGTCGGTGAAGATGACCTCGCACTCGCCCTCGGGGTCGCGCACATAGGCGAAGTTGCCGCCCATCGGCGACAGCGGCCGACCATCCCGCAGCAGCATGAACCGGTAAACCCGGCCCGAGGCCCCCTTCAGATCCAACAAGTCACGCAACGCATCTGCCTCCCGAACTGATCTTCTCCCTGACCAGTCAGGCGGGCGAGATACGGGCCAATATCGGGCGTAAGAAGGGCGAACGGCTCGGCTTGGCGGTTCAGTGGGTCAGAAACACGAACTGGCGATCATCCTGGATCAGGTCGCGGGTGACGCCGCCCAGCACCCACTCGCGCAGCCGCGAATGGCCGTAGCCGCCCGAGACGATCAGGTCGGCGCCAGCGCTGCGCGACGCGTTCAGCAGCCGTCGACCGGCGGCGCCCAGGGCGTCGACCTCCAGCATCGTCGACGCGTTGACGCCGTTGCGGCCCAGCCGCTGTTCGACATCGGCCAGCTCCGCCTCGATCGCCCCTATGTCCCGCGACGAACAGACGGCCGCGACCAGCACGCGCTTGGCCGCGATCAGAAGCGGCATGGCGACCGATATGGCACGGCGCCCTTCACGGGTGTTCTTCCAGGCCAGCAGCACGGTCTCGGCCCGGAAGTCCGCCTCCTGCCTGGGCATCAGGAGAACCGGCAGACCTGCCTCCATCACCAGGGCGTCGGGGCTGGCGTAGACGGAGGTCTCCGACCCCGCCGGCGGGCGGTAGGCCAGGATCAGGTCGGCCGCGCGGGCATGCATCGCCAGGGCCGCGTTGGGGTCGGCAATCTCGCTGCGCCAAGTCCGCGTCAGCGGCGGCTCGGCGAGCTGTGTCTTGAAAACGGCCTCGGCCCGGTTCACCTGCTCGCGCGCCATGTGCACCAAGCGCTGGAAGTCGCGACCGCCGGAACCGTCAGCGGCGCTGGCGTAGGGCCAGGGGCCCTGCGCCCCCAGGCCGATGATGTCCGCCGCCAGCGCTCGCGCCACCGACGCCGTTGTCTGAAGCCGGATCGGGCAGGCTCGGTCGTCGACCACATGGGTCAGGATGGTTCTAAAGCCCATGGGCGCCTCCTTGGGCCGAAGCTGGACTTGAAGCGTGCATCGCGCCTTGATCCGGCTCAACCCCGCCGCTTCCGTGAGCTTGACCTTGGTCAAGGCCTCCGTCCTCCTGGGCCGACAGGATGCCCGACACGATGACCACGCCCCCGCCCACGATCGAGCCCCGCCCAGAGCCGGGACCGCAACGAGACATGGGCGGCTTCATCGCGCGCCTGCTCGTGGTCGCGGCGGTGATCGGCGCGGCCCTGCTGCTGTGGCGGCTGAAGGACGCCCTGGCCATCGGCCTGGGATCGATCGTCCTGGCGCTGGGGTTCCGCGGCCTGGCGGAAGGCATCAACCGGCGCACCGGCCTGCCGACCGGCCTGGCCCTGGCCCTGGTGGTGCTGACCAGCATCGGCGCCGTGGTCCTGTCGGTGGAAGTCTTCGGCTCCACCCTGGCGGCGCAGTTCGGCGAGTTGTCCCGCAAGCTGCCCCAGGGCCTCGCCAGCCTCAGCGCCCAGCTCGACGGCAGTCCGCTCGGGCGCGACCTGATCGCCCAGGGACGCGCCAATCTGGTGTCCGCCGTCACCGGCGCCGGTCCGAAGCTGGCCGCGGGGGTCCTGGCCTCGGTGGGGCTGGGCTTGACCTATCTGCTGGTGATGGTGGCCGGCGGCGTCTTCCTGGCCGTCGATCCGCAGCGCTATCACAATGGAGTCCTGGCCCTGATCCCGCCGGCGCGGCGCGAGCGATACGACCACCTGTTCGCGACCCTGGCGGTCGACCTGCGGCGGTGGCTGCTGGGGCGGCTGGTGGTGATGGTTGTGGTGGGGGTGATGTCGAGCCTCGGCCTCTGGGCCCTGGGCATCGACGCGCCCGTGGCGCTCGGCCTGACGGGCGCGGTCCTGACCTTCATTCCCAACCTGGGCTCGGTGATGGCGACCTTGCCGGCCATGCTGATCGCCTTCCTGCAGGAACCCATCAAGGCCCTGGCCGTCGCCTTTCTGATCTGGCTGGTGCACTTCATCGAAGGCACCTTCATCACGCCCTACGTCCAGGACGAGGCCGTCGACGTGCCGCCGGTGATCTCGATCTTCTCGACGGTCGTGTTCGCCCTGCTGTTGGGTCCGGTCGGCGTCTTCTTGGTCGGGCCGATCACGGTGGTGCTGATCATCCTGGTGCGCGAGCTCTACATCGTCG
Organism: Pseudomonadota bacterium; assembly: GCA_018241335.1. Classification (GTDB taxonomy): domain Bacteria; phylum Pseudomonadota; class Alphaproteobacteria; order Caulobacterales; family Caulobacteraceae; genus Acaudatibacter. Next base: position 1,285 of record JAFEEA010000287.1, on the reverse strand, counting down.
ACGTGCTCGGCGAGCACCCCGCGCCCCGGGCGCGCAAGCGCCGGCCGCTGTTCGGCAAGGGCGCTGGCGGCTAGAGCGGGCCGCGAACCGACGTCATCCGGCGCAGCAGGTCGAGCGCCGCCAGGGTCGCCGCCGCCCCGGCTATCGCCACCCCCACGCCGGCCCAGGGCGCCGGCGCGAAGTGGAAGAGTTCCCGCGCCATGGGGATCGCCATCACTGCCACCGTCACGACGAGCGCCACGGCGATGATAGCGCCGAAGGCCGGCGTCGGACGCCGAACGGCGCTCAACACCCCACCAAAACTACGGTTGCTCGCCACCAGGCCGATCACGGACAGCACCAGGGTCAGGAAGGCGACGGCGCGCAGGGCGTCGCCGGCCATGCCAAGCCGGCTCGCCACCCAATAGGCACCGCCGACCACGGCCAGGGTCGTCAGGCCTTGGCCCAGGCTGGTCAACAGTCGCCTGCGATCGAACAGCCCCTCGCGCGGATCGCGGGGCGGCCGACGCATGACGTCGGGTTCGGCGGGCTCGGCCTCGAACACGGTCGAGCAGACCGGATCGATGATCATCTCCAGAAAGGCGACATGGGCCGGCGCCAGGAACAGGGGCCAGCCCAGCACCAGCGGCAGGAGCGCCAGGCCCGCGATCGGCACGTGCACCGCCACGATGAAACCCATGGCCTTGCGCAGGTTGTCATAGATGCGCCGGCCCATGCGCATGGCCGCGACGACGGAGGCGAAGTCGTCGTCCAGCAGCACGAGGTCGGCCGCCGCCCGGGCCACGTCCGCTCCGCGCCCGCCCATGGCGACACCGATGTCCGCGGCCTTCAGCGCCGGGGCGTCATTGACCCCGTCGCCGGTCATGGCCACCACCTCGCCGGCGGCCTGCAGGGCCGTCACGATGCGCAGCTTCTGCTCCGGCAGGGTGCGGGCGAATACGCTGACGCGCCGCGCCCGGGCGGCGAGGTCCTCGTCCGAGAGCGCGCGCAGGTCCTCGCCGGTCAGGATGTCGCCCTCGGCCAGTCCGGCCTCGGCGGCGATCGCCCGCGCGGTCGCGGGGTAGTCGCCGGTGATCATCACCACCCGCACGCCCGCGCGCTGGCAGTCGGCGACCGCCCCGGCCGCGGTGGGGCGCAAGGGGTCGGCCAGACCGACCAGCCCTTCGAACGACAGATGGAAGCCGTCGATGGCCAGGGGCAGGTCGCCGTCGCCATGCCGCCCGCTGGCGATGGCCAGCACCCGCCCGCCGCGCGCCGCGATGGTCTCCACGGCCCGCATCACCGC
>JAFEEA010000286.1 GCA_018241335.1 Pseudomonadota bacterium | reverse complement strand
GAGGGAGAAGGAGGGGCCCGCGCCGAAGGCGTGGGAGGATGAGGGGGTCAGGCCCTGAACCCCAGCCCTGGCCTACACCCCCGGCGGCGGGCCGAATTCCAGGATCTGGCGGATTTCGGTGACGCCGTCGCCGGCGACGCCGAGGAATTCCTTGCACTGGGCGATGACCTCGTCGCGCGAGCCGGCGTTCAGGAAGGCGTAGCCGCTGGCGCGCTCCTCTTCGTCGCTGACCGTGAACTGGCCGTCCTTGAGGCGCACCCGCGCGCCCAGCGCCCGCACGCCCAGCGGCTCCGTGCCCAGCAGTACGCCGGCGCGGGACTGTTCCTCGGCGTAGCGGCCCATCTCGGCCATGTGTTCGGGGTCGGGCGCGCCGCCCTCTTCGCGGCCCTCGGCGCGATAGATCACCAGATAGCGCATCGGTCTCGTCTCCTTGCCGGGCGGTCCTCGCCGCCCATCATCCCCTCGAGGACGGGCGTCCGGCCCGCGCGCCGACACCGTCGCGCGAATTCTTTCGAATACAAGCAATGGCCAAGTTTCAATTGAGACGCGAATAAGGCGGCCAAGATCAGGCGAACACACATGTGGCGCCGAGATTGCTCGGCAGGCTCCGAAGGTCGCTTTCGACCAAGGCCAAGACAAACAGGATCGAAGTTCGCCGTGACCAAGACCCCGCCCAAATACCTCCGCGGACAGATCGTCGAGGTGAAGAGCGCCGCCGAGATCGCCGCGACCCTCGACGCCGACGGCGCCCTGGACGGCCTGCCGTTCATGCCCGAGATGGCCGCGTTCTGCGGGCGCCGCCTGACCGTCCACAGCCGGGTCGATCGCACCTGTGTCGAGGGTCATGGCCTGCGCCGCCTGCGCGAGACCTTGCTGCTGGAAGACACGCGATGCGACGGCGCCTTGCACGACGGCTGCCAGCGTAACTGCCTGATTTTCTGGAAGGAAGCCTGGCTGAAGCCGGTCTCGGACGCCTCGCTTGAAGCGGCCCGCGACGCAGGGGCCGCTGTCGCGGAGGCGGCCGGCCTCGTCGCCGCGCCGGTGATGCGAGGCGATCTCTACCACTGCCAGTCCACCGTTCTTGCCGAGGCCTCCGATCGCCTGCCGCGCTGGAACATCGTCGGTCTGTTCGGCGACGTGGCGCGCGGCGAGCTGTCGCCGGCCGGCCTCGTGGCGATGCTGGCGCGCACTGTCGTCAACCGCGCGCGCCGCCTGGCGGGCCTACCGGAGGTGGGTCTCATTCTGGGAGAGGCCCGTGCGCCGAAACGGGGCAAGCTCAAGCTCGCGCCGGGCGAATGGGTTCGCATCAAGACCGCCGCCGAGATCAGGAAGACCGTGGGGCCCGACGGCCGCAACCGCGGCCTGACCTTCGAGCCGGAGATGGCCGCCTATCTCGGCAAGCGCTACCAGGTCGATTTTCCGGTGGAGAAGATCATCCACGAGGAAACCGGCAAGATGATCCAGCTCTCCTCCACCGTGGCGCTCAAGGATCTCTACTGCAGCGGCGCCTGCGTGAAGAACTGCCCGCGCGCCAACCCCCTCTACTGGCGCGAGGCCTGGCTGGAACGTGTGGAGCCGGCGACGGTCTGACCGTCGCCTACTCTTTCAGCCGCACCGTCACCACGGCGCTGAGGCCCGCGCGCAGCCGCTCCATCCCCGGCTGGCCGGGGTCGAGGGCGATGCGCACCGGCACGCGCTGGACGATCTTGGTGAAATTGCCGGCGCCCGGCTCGAAGGGCAGCAGGGCGAACTCCGAGCCGGTGCCGGGCGCCAGGCTCGCCACCCGCCCCTTGAACACCCGCCCGGGCAGGGCGTCGACGCGCACCTCCGCCGCCTCGCCGGCCAGCATGCGGCCGGTCTGGGTCTCCTTGAAGTTGGCGGTGACGTAGAGCGTCGCCGGCCGCACCAGGGTCATCAGGGTCACGCCGGGCTGCACCAGGGCGCCGACGGCGGCCTGCAGGTCGCCGACCACCCCGTCCGCCGGGGCGGTGACCAGAGTGGCCGCGCGTTCCGCCTTGGCGGCGGCAAGGGCGGTGCGGGCGCGGTACTCGGCGGCCTGGGCCTGGGCGAGGGCGGCGGCGACCTCGGCGCGGCTGTGGGCGCCGATCAGGGCCTGGCCGCGGGCGGTCTCGAAGGCCTGGCGCAGGGCGGGGTCGGCGGGGCCCTTGGGGCCGGCCAGGGCCTGGGCGGCGGCCACCTGGCTCTTGGCGAGCTTTTCCTCCGCGTCCAGCCGCGCCAGCCCCGCCCGCGCCTGGGCGGCGGCGGCCTGGGCGGCCATCAGGTCGCCCTCGGCCCCCGTCAGGCGCAGGTCGTATTCGGTGGGATCGATGCGGACCAGGGCCTGGCCGGCGCGAACCGGCTGGTTGTCCGCCACCAGCACCGCCTCGACAGCCCCGCGCACCTTGGGCGAGATCACCGTCTTGTCGGCGCGCACATAGGCGTCGTCGGTGCTGACCTGATCGCGCCGGGCGTTGATCCACAGCCCTCCGGCCAGGGCGACGACCGCCGCGACGGAGGCGACCGCCAAAGCCCTGGTCACCCCGGGCCGCAAAACGCCGCGCCGGCCCGGTGATCCGGCGTCGCTCATGGTCTTGGGCCGCGCGGCAAGGCTATCCCCATCAAGGCGCGATCAGATAGCATCGTTCTCATGGCCGCAAGCTTAGCCGTCTCGCCGGACTTCGACGACGCTCCCGCTGTGGGCGCCGGCCTCAGCGAGGGGCGCAAGCTGACGATCTTCCTGGTCATGACGGTCGGCCAGTTCATGGCCCTGCTCGACATCCAGATCGTCGCCGCCTCCATGAACGCCATCCAGGCCGGGCTATCGGCGGCGGCGGACGAGATCGACTGGCTGCAGACCGCCTATCTGATGGCCGAGATCGTGATGATCCCGCTGTCGGCCTACCTCGCCCAGGCCCTGTCCACCCGCTGGATGTTCGTCGCCTCGGCGGCCCTGTTCACCGTCTCCAGCCTGATGTGCGGCGCGGCCTGGGACCTGCCTTCGATGCTGGTCTTCCGGGTGCTGCAGGGGTTCGTCGGCGGGGCCATGATCCCCCTGGTCTTCGCCACCGGCTTTTCCTTCTTCGACGGGCCCAAGCGGGCGATGGTCACCAGCATCCTGGGGGTCATCTCCACCCTCTCGCCGACCCTCGGCCCGGCCGTCGGCGGCTGGATCACCGACACCATTGGCTGGCGCTGGCTGTTCTTCATCAACATCCTGCCGGGCGCGGCGGTGACCATCGCCCTGGTCTCGCTCGGTCCCTTCGACAAGGCGCGGCCGGCCATGCTGGCGCGCATCGACTGGCTGCACGCCGCCGCCCTGGCCCTGTTCCTGGGCGGGCTTCAGTACGTGCTGGAGGAAGGGCCGCGCCACCAGTGGTTCCAGGATCGCGGCATCGCCACCGTGGCCTGGCTGTCGGCGGTGGGGGCGGCGGTGTTCGTCGAGCGCTGCCTGTTCTCGGCCTCGCCCCTGGTCAGCCTGGCGCCCTTCCGGCGGCGAGGCTTCGCGGCGGCAGGGGTGATGAGCTTCATCACCGGGGTCGGCCTCTACACCGCCGTCTACCTGACCCCGGCCTTCCTGGCCCGGGTGCGCGGCTACACCAGCTACGACATCGGCACGACCACCTTCATCTCCGGGGTGTTCATGACCGCCTCGGCGCCCGTGGCCGCGTGGCTGGCCACCAAGATCGACATGCGCATCGTCATGGGGATCGGCCTCATCCTCTTCGGGGCCAGCTTCTGGATGGTCTCGGGCGTGACCAGCCAGTGGGGGTTCTGGCAGCTCTTCTGGATGCAGGCGGTGCGCGGCGCGGGGGTGCTGTTCTGCATGGTGCCCTCGGTCAGCATGGCCCTCAACAACCTGCCGGACGCCGAGCTGAAGGGCGCGTCGGGGCTCAACAACCTGATGCGCAACCTCGGCGGCGCCCTGGGCATCGCCCTCGTCAACACCGGGCTGCAGCACTACTTCGCCTGGCACCTGCAGCAGCTCGCCGAGGGTCTCGGCCGCGCGCCCCAGGACGCCATGGCCGCCGCCGCCGGCCTCGCCGCCCGCCTGGCCCAGAGCCTGCCCCATCCGGACCAGGCGCCCGCCGCCGCCCGCGCCGCCATCGGCCAGCTGGTGGCGCGCGAGGCGCTGACCGGCGCGTTCCAGGACGTCTTCCGCCTCTGCGCCCTGGCCTTCTTCGCCGCGCTTGTGGCGTTGCCCTTCTGCAAGGGCGGCTCGATGATGCCCGACCAGGAACACCTTCACCACTGAGGCCGACTTGCCGATGGACGAGACCTTGAGCTGGGTGCGCGGCGCCGACGC
>JAFEEA010000285.1 GCA_018241335.1 Pseudomonadota bacterium | reverse complement strand
CGGATCGAACTGGAGATCGTCGGCCTGTTCCCGCCGGAGGTGGCGGAGTTCGCCGAGGCCATGGAGGGGGCGAAGGCCCAGATCCTGGCCGTGCACATGGAGGACATCCCCATGTGCGAGCGGGTGCAGAAGGGGCTGCGAGCGCCGGACGCGACGCTGGGGCCGCTGTCGCCGCTGGAGGCGGGGCTGGCGCGGTTCCGGGCCTGGGCGGCGGGGCCGGGTGACGGCGGCGCTTGATCGAAAGATAGCTGGCGGGTTATTGGTCTCCCATGACCGCTGCTCCCGACGAGGTCTTCCGAGCCCTGTCCGATCCGACCCGGCGCGCGCTCTTCGAGCGCCTGGCGCGCGAGGGGGAGCTGACGGTGCGCGCCCTGACCGCGCCGTCCGGCGTCTCGCAGCCGGCGGTGTCGAAGCACCTGGGGGTGCTGAAGGCCGCGGGGCTGGTCAGCGACCGCCCGGAGGGCCGGCTGACGCACTATCGCGTCAGCCCCGAGGGACTGGCGCCCCTGTACGACTGGATGAGCGCCTATGGCGCCTTCTGGCGCGGCCGGTTCGACAGGCTGGAGGACCTGCTGGCGCGGATGGACCAGTAGGGCGTCCGCGACCCCCGACATGACGGCGGCGGCCGATCGCGGCCTTTGCCCGCCGGGCGCGATGGCCTAACGTGGCGGCGCGCCGAGCGGGGAGCGTCGTGAGCCGGATCACCTTATTCGCCAAGGGAAACCTGGATGTGCGGGATTCCCTGCACGCCCTGCGCCTGGGCGGGACGGTGGCCTGGAACGGCGTCAACGCGGTGCTGCGCGAACGCGCGCCGGGGGTGACCGCCCGGGTGCGCCACGAGACCTTCGTGCGGTCCGACGCCTTGCTGGCCGCCACGGGGCGGCCGCCCGCCGCGGTGGCCGAGCGGGCCCTGGACCTGGGCGCCTATCCGGCGGCCAGCCAGTTCAGCCGCGCCCTCTTCGAGGCCGAGGCGGACGCCTATGTGCTGTCGATCCAGCCGGACCTCAACACCGTGGTGGCGCGGCACCGCGAGGAGGGGTTCCTGTTCTATCCCAATGACTTCGGGCGCTGGCCGGCCGGCGAGCAGGCGTGGCTGAAGTCGGCCTTCACCAACGCCGGCCTGCTGACGGTGGAGGACTCGATGGCGAATTTCGAGGCCGTCATCGCGGCCCTGCGGGCGAGGTCGGCGGCGCCGATCCTGGTCTACAACGTCTCGGCGGTGGTGCCGGGCGAGCAGGTGCACGACCACAGCGGGCTCGAGGGGCTGTTCTCCACCCGCATCCGGCGCTTCAACCTGGCCCTGGCCGAGCTGTCGCAGCGCACCGGCGTGTCGATCATCGACGTCGACGCGGTGGTGGCGCGGGGCGGGGCCGACCGCATGAAGCTGGACACGGTGCACCTGACCGCCGAGGGCTGCCGGGCGGTGGCGGAGGAAGTCGTGCGGGTGCTGGAGGATCTGGGCGTCGTGCCGGCCGCGGAGGCGCGCGCTTGCGCCTGAGCGTGGTGATCCGATCCAAGGACGAGGCCGACCGCCTGCGCCTGACCCTGGCCTCGCTCGAGGGCCAGGACGGCCTGGACGAGGTGGTGGCGGTGGACGACGGCTCGCGCGACCACACCGCCGAGGTGCTGGCCGAGGCGGCTGGCCGGCTGCCCTTGAGCGTCGTTCGCCACGAGCGGCCCAAGGGGCGCTCCGGCGCCTCGAACGCCGGGGCGAGGGCGGCGCGGGGCGAGGTGGTGGTGTTCCTGGACGGCGACACCCTGGCCGGGCCGGGCTTCGTCCGGCGGCACCGGGCGTTTCATGCGGCGGGGGCGGACCGGGTCGGGCGAGGCGAGACCTGGCACCTGCGCGCCACGCGCTTCCTGCAGGACCCCGAGGCGGCTACGCCGCAGCCCGAACACGCCGAGCGCCTGGCCCGCACGCCGGCGGCCGAGGTCGAGCGGATGCGCGTGACCCGCGCCCAGGTGCGCGGCGACTTCGCGGCGGTGGCGGCGCGGGCCGAGGCCGGCATCTATCCAGGCGCGGGGCCACGCCTGCTGCAGGAGATCGAACTGGCGGCGCTGCGCGCGGCGCCGGACTGCGAGGTGCTGTGGGCCGCGGCCTGTGGCAGCAACCTGTCGGTCCGGCGCGAGGCGTTCCTGGCGGCCGGGGGGTTCGACGAGGCCATCGACATCAACGAGCATCGCGAGCTGGCGCTGAAGCTCTGCGCGGCGGGGCGCGGGATGGGCCTGGTGGAAGGGGCGGACAGCTATCACCTGACCCACCGCTCGGGCTGGCGCGATCCCTTGAAGGACCTGGGCTGGGAAGAGGCGTTCTTCAGGGCCCATCCGATCCCGGCGGTGGGGCTGCTGGCGGTGTTCTGGGCCAGCCTGTCGCCGACGAGCCCGGTCCCCGAAGCGGCGCGGATCCGCAGCCTGCCGGACCTGGCGGCGGCGGCGCGCGGCGAGCGGGGTGTCGACTATGACGCGGTGCGGGCGGGCCTTGGCTTGCCGGCGCTGGGCCTGATGCGGGCGGTCGCATGAGCGGGGGCGATCCCATCGTCCTGGCCGTCGCCGCGCCGGAGCGCGAATGGCCGGGCGCCGTGGCGGGCGCGGAGATGCTGAGCGAGAGCCTGGGCGAGGCCATCGGCGGCGCGCCCTGGCCGGTCCGGCTGAACCTGCTGGCGCCGGGCGCGGAGATTCCCGCCGGGCCGCCGGCGCCCACCGCGGTGGTCCTGTCGCTGGGCGACGAGGCGCTGCGCCTGGACGAGGCCATCGCGGCGACCGAGGCGCGCTGGGCGGCGCGGCTGGAGGCGTTGGGGGGGCTGGGCGCGCCGCTGTTCGTGATGACCGTGTTCCGCCATGTGCCCGACTGGCGGGGCGAGGGCGCGGCGCGGCTGGAGCGGATCCGCGCCCTGAACCTGATGGCCATCCGCCTGTCGAACGCCCTGGGCGTCGGAGTGGTCGACGTGGACCGCGCCCTGGCCCACATCGGCGCGCGCCACGCCCACTGCGACTGGCGGCTGGGCGGGGTGCTGGCGGCGGAGGTGACCGGCCACACCCTGGCGTGGAGCCTGCTGGCGCTCGGCCTGGACGCGGTGGTCGAGCCGGGGGTGCAGCAGGCGGCCGGCGCGGCGCTGGGCGGGCTGAACGCCATCAACACCCTGGTGAGCCGGCGGCTGACCCGCAAGCGCGCCGCCGCCCATGGCTGAGCGGCAAGGCGACGCCGGCCTGACCGGCGAAGCGGCGCTGCTGGGCCGCATGATGCTGATCCGCGCCTTCGAGACGGCGCTGATGAGCAGGCCGGACCACGGCTTTCAACTGCTGTCGTCGGGGGAGGAGGCGGTGGCCGTGGGGCTGTGCGCGGCGCTGGGGCCGGACGACACCCTGCTGAGCAGCGGGCGCGCCATCGGCCCGGCCCTCGCGCGGGGGCTGGACCCGGGGGCGGTGATGGCCGAGCTCAAGGGCAAGGCGGCCGGGCCCAACGGCGGCAAGGGCGGGCGCGGGCACCTGGCGGCGCCGGCGGCGGGGTTCTTCGGGGCCCATGCGGTGGTGGGCGGCAACCTGACCATCGCGGCGGGCGTGGCCCTGGCCTGGCGGACGCTGGGGCGGCCGGGGATCGTGGCCTGCCTGTTCGGAGACGGCGCCTGCGGGTCCGGCGCCCTGCACGAGACCCTGAACATCGCGGCCCTGTGGCGGCTGCCGCTGCTGCTGGTGTGCGACAACAACCAGATGTCCGTGGCGACCGCCCGGTTCGACGCCCTGGCGCCGGCGCGGCTGGCCGACCTGGCGGCGCCCTTCGGCGTCCCCGGCGTGACCGTGGACGGCATGGATGTGCTGGCGGTCGAGGGCGCGGCCAGGGACCTGGCGGCGCGGGTGCGGGCGGGCGAGGGGCCGGCGTTCCTGGAGTGCCTGGCCGAACGCTTCTCCAGCCACTCGACGGCCACGCGGGAGACCCGGCCGGCCGAGGTCATGGCCCAGATCCGCTCGCGCTGCCCGATCGAGGCGCTGGCGGGGCGGATGCTCGCCTCGGGCGGCCTGGACGCGGCGCAGGTGGCGGGCCTCAGGGCCGAGGCGGAGCGGGCCGCCGCGCGGGCCCTGGCCTTCGCCGACGCCGCGCCCTGGCCCGATCCGGCCGAGGCCCTGACCGATGTCGGGTGAGACGGTGAAGCTGTTCTTCCGCGAGGCCATCGGCCGGGCGCTGCGCGAGGAGATGGCGCGCGATCCGCGGGTGGTGCTGCTGGGCCAGGACGTCGGCGACTTCGGCGGCTCGTACAAGGAGTTCGTGGGGCTGAAGGCGGCTTTCGGGCCGGAGCGGGTGCGCGACACGCCGGTGGCCGAGGCGGCCATGATCGGCCTGGGCGCGGGCGCGGCGGC
>JAFEEA010000284.1 GCA_018241335.1 Pseudomonadota bacterium | reverse complement strand
GCGTGGGCAACCGCCTGGCCGAGCTGCAGCTGAAGATCATCTGGGAAGAGATCCTGGCGCGCTTCCCCGAGATCGAGGTGCTCGAGGAGCCCAAGCGGGTCCTCTCGACCTTCGTCAAGGGCTACAAGAGCATGCAGGTGATGATCCCGCGCCGGGCCTAGCGACGACCTATGCCGCCGGCTTCTTGGGGCCGGCGGCGAAGGCGTAGACGCTGCCGTTGTCGGAGCCGATGAAGAGCACGCCCTGGTCCAGCACGGGCGAGGAATTGGAGCGGCCGTCGGCGATGTTGAAGCCGTCGATGGCGCCGGTCTTCAGGTCGAAGCTCACCGCCCCGCCCATGAACGAACCCACGTAGACGTGGCCATCCACGATGGCCGCCGAGGCGAAGATGTTGTTCTTGATGCCGGTCTTCCAAACCGGCTTGCCCGTGGCGAGGTCGTCGCACTCCATGCGCTGGGTGTCCGAGCCGCCGGTGCAGACGAGGGCGCCGCTGACGGCGGGCGAGGCGATCACCCACGAGCCCTCGTGCCGGGTCCGCCAGACCTGGGCGCCGGTGCGCGCGTCCAGCGCGTAGAGCCAGAAGTCGCGGCTGCCGAAGATCACCTTGCCGTCCGCCACCGCCGGCGAGGATTGGATGTGGCCGACCGGGAAGAAGGCGTTGCCCTCGGTCTTGAACGACCAGGCCAGGGCGCCCGTCTTCAGGTCCAGGGCGTACATCGTCCCGTCCAGGGAGCCGGCGAAGACGCGCGTCCCGTCGGTGGACGGGGAAGAGCGCACCCGGCCCTGGGTCTGGAAGCGCCACAGCGGCCGGCCGCTGGCGGCGTCGAAGGCGTGCACCGCCCCGTCGCCGCCGCCCACCACCAGCTTGCCCTCGAAAAGCAGGGGCGAGGAGGTCCAGTAGTCGGCGAGGCCCGAGGCGGGATAGGCCGAGACGAAGGGCATGTCCGGGCCGAGCGGGCGTGTCCAGCGCGGACGGTGAGTGGCGAGGTCGAGGGCGTAGAGCGTACCCTTGTCCGACTGGACGTAGGCGACGCCGCCCGCCACCGCGGCGGTGGAGGTGATCCCGCTGTCCGCCTTGAAGCTCCAGCGCGGCGCGCCGGTGGCCTCGTCCAGGGCATAGAAGCGCCCGTCGCGCGAGCCGATATAGACCACCCCGCCGACCACGGTGGGCGAGGCCTCGACCATGTGGCCGGTCTGAAAGCGCCAGACGACCCGCTGCAGGTCGCCCGCCGAAGGGCCTGGATATTGGCCGAGATGCGCCGGGCCGCCGCGGAACTGGCTGGCGATGTCGTCGGCGCGGGCGGCGGCGCCCGCCGCGAGCCCGGCGGCCAGCGCCAGGCCGGCCAGTCCTCGGTGCGAAATCATGTGAGCCCCCTCGCCCGGCGTCGTCCTCGCTGATGGAAGTGAGCCGCAGACAGGCGCGCGCGGCCACTTAATTGCGCGTAATATGCCGCCGGTCGCTGGGGAGCGTCGTGATGGGTCAGAGGCATAGGCGCGGACCGTGGACGCGGCGCGGTTGGGCCGTGGCGCCGCTGGCGGCGCTGCTGCTCTCGGCCTGCGGGCGGGGCGACGCCTCACCGGAGCTGCTGATCGATCGCCTGGCCGCCCAGCGCGCGGCGCCGCTGCAACCGACGTCCCTGGACCTGGCGGTGGGCGGCGCCTTCGCCGCGCGCCAGAGCGCCTATGCCAACAACCTCTCGCCCGCCCTGGCCTGGGCGGTGACGCCGGGCGCCCAGTCCTACGCCGTGGTCATCGAAGACCCGGACTCGCGCGGCGGCCAGCCCTTCGTGCACTGGCTGATCTGGAACATTCCCGGCGACGCCGTCGGCATGCCCGAAGGAGTTCCCCTGGGCGGCCAGGTGGCGCGCCCGCCCGGCGCGGCGCAGGGCGTCAGCGACGCCCACACCCTGGGCTATTTCGGGCCGCATCCGCCGGCGGGCACGGGGCTGCATCACTACGTCATCGAGCTTTTCGCCCTCGACGAACGCCTGGGCCTGGCGCCCGGCCAGCCTCTGCCGGCCCTGGAGCAGGCAATGAAGGGCCACGTCCTGGCCAAGGGCCGGCTGGTCGCCACAGCCGAGGCCCCGCGCTGAAGTCCCGCGCGCGACTTGACCCTACGTCGCCGTAGGCTGGCCCCGTTTTCCCCGCTATCGTTTGGCGAAACCCCTCAGACGATCACCACCGGGAGACACCTATGGACGACGCGGGCGCCAACTTGAGCGGATTCGACCCGGAGGCCCTGGCGCGCGTACCGGGGGCGCTGAAGGGGGTCATCGACGCCGGCGACCTGTCGGGCGCGGTCACCCTGATCTGGCGCAAGGGCGAGGTCGCCCAGGTCACCGTCCAGGGCCGGCGCGACATCGCCGCCGACAAGCCCATGACCCGCGACACCCTGTTCCGCATCGCCTCCATGACCAAGCCGGTTACCTCGGTGGCCGCGCTGATGTTGATAGAAGAGGGCAAGTTCAAGCTGGACGACCCGATCACCAAGTGGGCGCCCGAGTTCGCCGACATGAAGGTGCTGAAGAACGCCCAGGGCCCGGTCGAGGACGTCTATGACAGCCCCCGGGACATCACCTTCGACGACCTCTTCACCCACCGGGCGGGCCTGGCCTATGGCTTCACCTCCATCGGCCCGATCGCCCACGCCCACCAGCGGGCCCTCGGCGACGTGCTGGCCTCCAGCATGTCCGAAGACGACTGGATGAAGGCCCTGGGCGGCCTGCCGCTGAGCTATCCGCCCGGCGAGCGCTTCCACTACAGCCACGCCACCGACGTCCTGGGCTTCCTGGTCGGGCGCATCGCCGGCACGGGCTTCCGCGAATTCCTGATGGAGCGGATCTTCAAGCCGCTGGGCATGCACGACACCGACTTCTACGTGCCGCCAGAGAAACGCGACCGCGCCGCGGTGGTCTACCGGCTGGACGAAAAGCTGGACGCCTTGCAGCCGGTGCCCTTCCCGCGCCACGATACCCCGCCGGCCTTCTGCGGCGGCGGCGGCGGCCTGATCTCGACGGCCGACGACTACCTGAAGTTCGCCCGCATGATGCTGAACAAGGGCGAGCTGGACGGGGTGCGGCTGCTGAAGGCCGAGACCGTCGAGCTGATGCGCGCCAACCGCCTGACCGACGCCCAGCGCGAGATCCCGTTCATGGGCATCCCCTTCTGGGGCGGCCAGGGCTTCGGCCTTGGCGTCTCGGTGATCACCGACCCGGCCAAGCAGGAGTGGATGGGCGCGGGCTCGGAAGGCTCGTTCGGCTGGCCGGGCGCCTTCGGCACCTGGTGGCAGGCCGACCCGGTGGAAGACATGGTGATGATCTACCTGATCCAGAATTCCATGCCGCTCGAGCCTGAAGCCGCAGCCCAGCTCGCCACCGGCCAGCGCATGGGCGGGCGCGTGGCCCTGCCCATGTTCCAGAAGCTGGTGTACGCCGCGCTCGGGAAGTAGCGAACGGAGACTCTCACGTGGGACGGGATGGCGAACTGTCGGCGGCCAGCGACGTGGGCGCGCCGATGAAGCGAACGCGCGGGCGCTATCCCACCTACACCCGCGACCGGCTGAAGCAGTTCGGATCGCGGCTGAAGCGGGCGATCCATCCCGAGCGCGCCTCGGTGGACCGGATCGAGATCTGCGGCCCGGTGGACCGCATCCCCTACGCCGAGGGGATCGCCCTGCCCTATCGCGACGCGGCCCTGGGCGAGGTGCTGGGGCCGCTCTTCGCCACCTATTGGGTGCGCGTCACGGCCACCGTGCCGGACCACTGGGCGGGCCAACGCGTCGAGCTGTGGTGGGATTCCCGGTCCGAAGGCCTGCTGTGGCTGGACGGGCGTTCGCACCAGGGGCTGAACCCGGGGCGCCACACCGCCATCCTGGTTCCCGAGGCGGCCGGCGGCGAAACCCTGACCTTCCATGTCGAGGTCGCCTGCAACGGGATGTTCGGACGCGGCGACGAGGCCGAGCGCAGGGGGCCCGATCCCTACCGCCTGATCGCCTGCGAGCTGCGCCGCTTCGATCCCGAGGCCTGGCGGCTGTTCCACGACTTCGACATCCTGCGCCAGCTGGAGGCGGACCGCGAGCCGCCGCAGACGCTGCGGTCTTACGGCGGGACCGGCCGGATCGTCCGGCCGGCGCTGGACACCGCCTGGTCCGGCAAGCTGCTCAATGACCTCAACAAGGTCTGCAACCTGATCACGCCGGAGGACCCGGCCACCTGGGGCGCGGCCCGGCCGATCCTGGATGGCCTGCTGGCGGCGCGGAACGGCTCGGTGGCGGCGGAGATGTCGGCCGTCGCCCACGCCCACCTGGACACGGCCTGGCTTTGGCCGATCGACGAGACGCGCCGCAAGGCCCAGCGCACCTTCTCCACCGCCGTCGGCCTGATGGA
>JAFEEA010000283.1 GCA_018241335.1 Pseudomonadota bacterium | reverse complement strand
CGCAGCAGGCGCGGGATCTCGCGCTCGTCGATGCCCTCGCCGTCGTCCTCGATCTCGATCTCCACGCGGCCCAGCCGCGCCACGGCCCGCACCCGCACCTCGCCGCCCTCGGGCGAAAAGGTCACCGCGTTCTGGATCAGGTTGACTAGGATGGTGCGCAGGCCGCGCGGATCGGCGGTGACCGCGGGCAGATGGCCCTGGTTCAGCACCACCACATTGGCCTTCCGCGCCGCGATATCCTCGCGCAGCATGTCCAGCGCGTCGTCGACCGCATGGTCCAGGGGTTCGGAGACCAGGTTCAGGTCGGTGACATGGCCCTCCAGCCGCGCGATCTCCAGCACCTGGTTCACCAGCCGCAGCAGCTTGTGGCCCGACTGGCGCACGTGCTCGGCGTATTCCTTGTACTGCGGCGAGCCCAGGGGCCCGCAAAGCTCGCTGGCGATGATCTCGGAAAAGCCGATGATCGAATTGAGCGGCGTGCGCAGCTCGTGGCTGACCATGCGCAGGAACGAGCGCTTGGCGTCGTCGAGATTGTTTGGGCGCCGTGTCGCCATCAAAATGGCGTTCTGATCGGCCAAGCTTCGGATCGGAGCGGCCTGAGCCATGGGAGCCTGACGCCCCGTCGCAGTTGAGAACCATTCCACCCTAGGGGCCGCGCACTTACGAATCCGTTTCTGTCCACAGGCGTTCCACCATGGCGAGTCGCCTGCAACGTGAGCGGCCTCGCGAGGGGCCCGTCGAGCCGCTAGTCTGACCGCTTCATTCCAGGGGAGTCGCCCACCAGTGCCCAAGGCGGCCAAGAAAGTTCTCACCCCCACCCAGCGCGCCTTGCGCGACGCGGCCGCCTGGCACGGCGGCTGGTTCGCGGCCATGTTGGCGGCGGCGGTGATCACCCCGGTGGTGTCGGACGGCTCGCCCCTGGTCACGGCCCTGGGCGTCGCCGCCCTGCCGGGCCTCGCCGGCCTGCTGCTGCCGCGCTACGGCGACCGCATCGAGGCCTCGCTCCTGATCCTCTGGACCCTCTGCGCCGGCGGCGCGGTCATGCTGGCCGGAGGTCTCACCGGCCCCTTCGCGATCTGGTCTGTCACCCCCCTCGCCGCCGGCGTGGTCATGGGCGGCGGACGGCGGCTGCCCGGGGCGGCGGCCCTGTCGGCGGCCATCGCCGCGGCGGTGGTCCTGGCCCAGATGGCCGGCTTCGCCCCGGTCACCGACCAGCACCCCTGGATGGCCCTCTTCGCCCTGGTCAGCCTGGGCCTCGCCCTGGCGGCCGCCCTCCTGATCGTGCGCCGCCGCGACGCGGCCCTCAGCCTCGACGCCGACGACGGCAAGATCGCCGACCTGCTGCACGACCACGCCGTCCTTCTGATCTTCATGGACGCCCAGGGCGCCGTGCGCCGCCGCATGGGCGCGCTCGGCGACATCGTCACCGACGACGACGAGGTGCTGGGCCTGATCCAGCTCGCCGCGGACCCCGTGCCGGTGGCCGAGGCCGTCGCCACCGCCTTCCGCGTCGGCCATGGCGAGATCGGCTTCGCCCCGGTCCGCGCCGCCGATCGCTGGGTGGTCGCCACCCTCGCCCGCAGCAACAGCGGCCTCACCGCCGTCCTGCGCGACGCCACCCTGGAACGCGCCCGCGAGGCCGGCCTCGAACAGGCCGCCGCCGACGCCGAGGCCCTAAACCAGGGCAAGTCGCGCTTCCTGGCCAACATGAGCCACGAGCTGCGCACGCCGCTGAACGCCATCATCGGCTTCTCCGACATCATGCGCACCCGCATGTTCGGCCCCTTGAGCGACCGCTACGCCGAGTACGCCGGCCTCGTGCACGAGAGCGGCGGCCACCTGCTGGACCTGATCAACGACGTCCTCGACATGTCCAAGATCGAGGCCCAGCGCTTCGACCTGGCGCGCGAGCAGTTCGACGCCCGCGACGCCATCGCCGCCGCCCTGCGCCTGACCCGCGTCCAGGCCGACACCGCCGGCGTCCACCTGCGCGGCGCCCTGCCCCAGACGGACCTCGAGGTCGACGCCGACCGCCGTGCGATCAAGCAGATCGTCCTCAACCTGGTCTCCAACGCCCTGAAGTTCACCCCCAAGGGCGGCCAGGTCACCGTCACCGCCCGCGCGCAAGGCCCGGACCTGGAGATCATCGTCGCCGACACCGGCGTCGGCATCGCCACCGACGACCTCGCCCGCCTCGGCCGTCCCTTCGAACAGGCCGGCGGCAGCGAGCAACGCGCCCTCGGCACCGGCCTCGGCCTTTCCCTGGTGCGCGCCTTCGCCGAGCTGCACGGCGGCTCCATGTCCATCGAAAGCGCCCTCGGCGAAGGCACGGCCGTCACCGTGCGCATGCCGGTGATCCTGCAGGAGGACGCCCCGGCTCCGGCGCCACTCGCCGCCGAAGCCTCCGCCCAGGCCGCGGCCACCCCGGCTCCGGCGCCGACCGCCCCCAGCCTCGGCCCCAACGTCGTCGCCTTCAAGCCGCAGCGCTGACGCGCCCGCGCCAATCACCCGCTCATCCCGGCTTTCGCCGGGATCATCGAATGGAGGGAGGTCTTGAGGAATTGGGGCGAGCCAGAGGCTAACGCCCCCGCCGCCTAGTGCGGCCCCGCCGCCAGGAAGGCTCGGCCGGCGGCGAAGTCGCCGACTTCCACATAGGCCGTGCGCACCTGGTCGCCCGCGCGGCCGGGGAAGAGGAACTCCACCGCCACCGCCTCGCGCGGGTCCAGCCCCGCCAGGGCCGCCTCCGCCGCCGGCGGAAAGCGCAGCATCCAGGCGCTCTTGGCCCCTGCGGGCAGCATTTCGCGCCCGGCCGGCGCGCGCCCCGACGCGGCGAAGGCCTGGGTCGCCCAGCGCGGCGGCAACCGCCCCGACAACGGGATGCGGCCCCGCGCGTCCGCCGTCCTCGGGTCCAGGAAGGGCGCCGCGGCCTGGGCCGGGTCGCGCATCACCAGCCGCGCGGCATAGGGCTGCGCCCCGTCCGCGAAGGCCGCCACCGCCGCAAGGCCCGGCCCGCCGCGCCCCGCCGTCAGGCCGAAGTCGACGCTGTCCCAGCCCGCCCGCGTGCTCTGCACCAGGCGCCAGACGGTCTGGTCCGGCCCCCGGGGCGCCGTGCGGTCGGCGCGCCAGGCGGCCATGTCGCCGGGAAAGTCCATGCTTCGCAGCGCGCCATAGCCCTGGAAGCCCGCCCGCACGCGCGCGGCGGCCATGCTCAGGTCCGGCGATCCGCACGCCACCGCCATGGCCTTGGCCCGCGCCCGCCCGCCGGTGGCGTCCAGGCTGGCCGGCGCCGTCCCCGCCCGCAGCGCCGCGCCGCGAGCCTGCGCCTGGGCCGAGGCCAGGGCCGCCATCAGCGGCGGTGTGAAAAGGCCGCACCTCTGGCCGGCGGTCAGCATCAGGGTGCGTTCGTAGTAGAGCTCGCTGGCGGCCGGCCCCGCCCTCGCCGCCCCGCCACAGGCCAGGGCGGCCGTCAGACCCCCGGACAGGGCCAGCACGGCGGCGAACAGGGATCGGGCGCGACTCATCGGCCTGATTCTGGCGACAGCGGCTTTCCGGCGCGTTATCGAAACGGCGTTCGAGGACCTCCGCCATGCCCGCCCCCTCCGCCGCCATCCAGTCCCATGGCCTGCCCGGCGCCAAAGCCAACTGCAGCGGGATCGGCTGATGCCCCTGTCGTCCGACATCTGGGTCTACGCCCTGGTCCGCCGCGCCGAGCTCGGCGGCGCCTTCGCCACCATCGCGCGCAAGGGCGACGCCCGCGCCGGGGCCGTCCTGGTCAAGCTCTACAACCCCCTGACGCGCGAGGCGCACCTCTATTCGGAGGCCACCCGCGGCGACGGCGAGCGGGTGTGGATGGAGCCGGTGGACAGCGCCGTGGAGTCCGACCTCGACGCCTATGTCGCCCGCGCCGCCCGCATCGACCCCGATCTCTGGGTGGTCGAGATCGAGGACAAGGACGGCCGCCACTTCCTCGTCGAGCCTGTCGAAAAGCGTTAACCCCCTTCCTAAACCGCCGGGAAAGCGGCCGGGGCCTAAGGTGACGTCACTCTCCCATCGACGGACCGGCCGCCCTGATGCTCTTCCTGATGAACGACGTGGTGCTCAACCTGGATGAGGTTTCCCCCTCCCCCCGGGCCACCGCGTGGCGCTATCGGCGCCTGTCCCTGGACTTCATCACCGACCTCGGCGCCGAGCTCTTCTCCGAGCATCCGCTGATGCAGGTCCACGCCCCCGAGCGCGCCGCGCGTCTGGCCGCCATGATCATGGCCAAGGACGCCGCCATCAACGCCGCCCTCTTCGTGGCCCCGTCGTTCGGCTGCCCGCCCGAGCAGGTCAGCGTGCGCCTGACCACCATCAGTCTCGAGATGATGGGCCAGCTCTACCAGCGCCAGCAGCTCGGCAAGCTCACCAACCTCGAAGCCGACCGCCACGTCTGGCGCCGCCTGGCGGCGTAACCCCTCACCCTCCCATGGCTCCGCCATGGGCCCCTCCCTCTCCCTTTGGGAGA
>JAFEEA010000282.1 GCA_018241335.1 Pseudomonadota bacterium | reverse complement strand
TTCGCCCGGTTTGGACCCCCCTGAATCTCCGTAATTAACGGTGAACGGTTCATCCTGGTTTGGAAGAATCTTGCGCTCCGGTTCGGGTCGGCCATCGTCACAGAACAAATAACGAACATTCGCGCATTCGTCGAGCGCGGCGAGACCCCCGCGCCTGACGCGAAGAGAGGGTTCAGAGTGCGCCGACAGGCCGTGTCTGGCGGACTGGACGGAACAAAATAAGAACATTAGGAGTCGCTGCTGACACCTTCCGGCAGGACCCGTTCCCCTCAATGCGCCTCATCCGCCTGGCCAAGGAAACCGACTTCGACGGCTGGCGGGCCGCGGCGCGGACGCTGCGCCTGGCGGGGGTGCTGCCGCGCAAGGTGGCCTGGACCGTGGCGGGGTCGGAGGTCGACCTGGCCTTTCCCGAGGGCCGGGCGCCCGAGGACGCGGCGGCCGGGCCGCCGGGGGTGGGGGAGGGGGCCTTCAAGGTTCCCCGGGCCTTCGCCGAGCTGGCGGCGGACGTCGCCCTGCACCGGGCGCCGGACCGCTTCGCCCTGCTCTACCGGATGCTGTTCCGCCTGGCCCAGAACGGCCGGCTGATGGAGGACGCCTCGGACAGCGACGTGATCCGCGCGCGCCAGATGGCCGCCGCCGTGCGCGAGGCGACCCGGCGCATGGTCGACGAGGTGGTTCCCCGTCCGATCGCCGGGGCTGCGGGCGTCCACATCGCCTGGCATGCCCCCGCCCACCGGGTGGCCGAGCGCGCCGCGCCGGCCCTCACCGCCCGCTATCCGCACCTGGCGTTCTCGGTGCTGACGCCGGAGGTCGGCCTGCACTGGGACATGGCGGTGCTGCGCACCGGGGCGGGGGCCAGGTTGGGCGACAATCCCTCCGAGGCGGCGCTGGACGACCATTGGCGAAAGCGCTGCGCCAGCTTCTTTCCGCCGGCGCCGGTGATCTCAAGCCGCGAGATGAAGGCGGCCATCCGGGGCAGCCGGGACGGGCCTTACGAGCGCGGCGCCCCGGCCAGCCTGGCGGAGGTGGCGGCCGGGATCGACAGCTGCCGCCGCTGCGACCTCTGGCGCGGCGCCTGCCGGGGCCTGGCGGGGGAGGGGCCGCCGCACGCCCCGGTGATGCTGGTGGGCGAGCAGCCCGCCGACGCCGACGACCAGGCTGGGCGGCCCTTCGTGGGAGCGGCGGGGGCGTTGCTGGACCGCGCCCTCGGCGAGGCCGGGCTGGATCGGGGCCAGGTGTTCCTCAGCAACGCCATCCGCCACTTCAAGCACGAGCGACGGGGAACCCGGCGGCTGCAGCGCACCCCGACCCTGCAGGAGGTCGAGGCCTGCCGTTGGTGGCTCGACGCCGAGCGCCGGCTGGTCCAGCCCAAGGTGGTGGTGGCGCTGGGCGCGACGGCGGCCCAGGCGGTGTTCGGAAAGCCCCTGCCGGTGGTCTCCAGCCGGGGCGAAGTGCGTTCCCTAGGCGGTCGCGCCCGGGGCCTGGTGACCTTCCACCCGGCGTTCGTGCTGCGCCTGCCGGAGGAGCGCGTGAGGACCGAGACCCTGGCCGCCCTGGTCAGCGACCTGCGCACCGCCCGGCGGCTGGGGGAGAAGACGGCGGGCGACTAGACCTCGGTCTGGAAGTCGTAGGCGCCGCCGGCCTGGATCAGGATCAGGCGGCAGTCTTGGGGGCCCCGGTTGACCAGGCGATGAACCTGCCCGGCGGGCGTCTCGGCCCGCTCACCGGGGCCGAGAACCACCTGGCTGTCGGGCGCTCGCGTCTCCAGCACGATCTCGCCCAGCACGCAGCAGCAGAGGTCGCGCACCGCGCCATGTCGGTGCCAGGGCGTGCCTTCCCCGGGCGCGAAGACGAACTCGCGCACCAGCATGTCGGCGCCCTTGGCCAGCACCGTCACCGCCTTGACCGAATAGGGCTGGGCCATCCCGGCGCCTCCTGTGCGGCGATATCGGCCCATCGGGGGCGGCGGCGCAACATCCGTGCGCCGTGCGGCGCGCCCAGAACCTCAGGCGGCCAGTTCTTCGGGGGGCGGCTCGGCTGGCGCGCCGCGCACCTGGCGCACGATCAGGAAGCCCAGGCCGAAGGCGATGCTGGCGACACCGCATGCCAGGAAGGCCATGCGATAGCCGGTGACCTCGGCGATCGGCCCGAAGGTCAGGTAGAGGCCGGTGACCCCGACCTGGGCGGCCAGGGTCTTCATCGAGCCCACGGTGGCGCGGTTGGCCGAACTGACCACCGCCTGCAGCCGGCCCTCGAACACTGTGTCGGTCAGCTTCATCAGGCCGCTGTGGACCAGCAGCAGCAGCATGCACCAGGGTTGGAAGATCGCCGAGGCCACGACCAGCAGGCCGCCGCACACCGCCATGGCGGCGTAGAACCAGCGGCGCGAGCGGCCGAACACCCGGTGCGCCTGGGTGTGGGCCACCGCCTCAAGGATCGACTGCCCGCCGACGAACACGGCGATCACCGGACGGCCGAGGCCGGTCTTGGCCCCGAACACCGGCCAGAATTCGCTGAGCGCCTGGCCGAGCGCCAGGACCAGGGCGGAGAAGGCCAGGATGGTCAGCAGCATCGGCTGGCGCGCGGCCTCGACCACGGCCTCGCGCATGTGCTGCAGGTAGCCGCGATCCTCGACCGCCAGGGCCCGGGGCGCGGGCGGCAGCGCGGCGCAGGCGACGAGGCAGGCGCCGCACGAGGCGATGCTGGCCCACAGCGCCGTGGCGTAGCCGTACTTCACCGCCACGGCCGCGCCCAGCGACGCCGACAGGGCCGCCAGGGCCTGGGCCGCCCGCGCCCGGCCGATCACGCGCGGATAGTCGCCGGCGCGGTCCTGGGCCTTGAGCTCGTCGTAGAGCAAGGCCTCGAAGGTGCCGGAGGTGAAGGCGCTCTTCACGCCCCACAGGGTCAGGCCGACCAGATAGCCCCAGAAGTGCGGATCGACCGCCCAGGCGACGAAGCCCACCGCGCGCGCCACCTGCGCCCCGGCCAGCACCCACTTGCGCGGCAGCCGGTCGGCCACGAGGCCGGACGGGGCCTGCAGCACGAAGGTGGTCACCGACCAGGCGGTCAGCACCACCGAGATCTGCATCGGCTTCAGGCCCGCATCGACGAACATCACCGTGTACAGCGGCGCGATCAGCATGAAGCCGTCGAAGAACTTGAAGGCGTAGATGCGGGCCATGAAGCCGGTCATGTGTCCGCCTTGGCCCGAAGCGGACCCCGGATCAAGTAGAGGCCGCCCACCGCCGCGACGGCGGCGCCGAAGGCGAGGAACGCGGCGCGATAGCCCCAGTGCGCCGCAAGGGGGCCGAAGCCGAGGAAGAGGCCGGTCACCGCCAGCTGGGTCGCGAAGCCCTTGACCGAGGCGACGGTGGCGCGGGTCTCGTCGGGGATGGCGGCCTGCAGGCGCGCCTCGAACACCGTGTCGATGACCTTGAAGCCGGCGGTGAAGACGATCAGGGCGACGACGGCGGCGGGGCGCAGCACCGCGGCGCCGGCGAGCAGCACCAGGCCGTTCGCCGCCGCCAGGGCGTAGAAGGCGCGGGCGGGCAGGCGGGCGGCCCGGTGGGCCAGCCAGGCCGCCGCCGCCTGGCCGGCGCTGATGGCCCCGATGACCAGGGCGATGGCCGGTTTGCCGAGGCCCGCCTGGGCCGCGAAGATCGACCAGAACTCGTCCATGGCCCCGAAGGCCAGCATCAGGGCGATGAACACCACCAGGTCCAGGATGCGCCGGTCGCCGGCCGCCTGCCGGACGCCGAGCTTGAGGTGCTGCAGATAGTCGAGGTGCGCCGCCGCCCCGGCGGGCAGGACCTTCGGGAAGGTGAGGGGCAGCACGGCCGCGGCGGCGCAGGCCGCCAGGCTGGCCGCAAGTACGGCCCGGTAGCCGAAGGGGATCACCAGGGCCGCGGCCCCCGACGCCGCCAGGATGGCGATGAACTGAACCGCGTCCGCCCGGCCGATGACGCGGGCGTAGTCGCCTTGCCGCCCGGTCGCCGCCAGCTCGTCATAGACCAGCGCCTCGAAGGTTCCCGAGGTGAAGGCGCTCTTGACGCCCCACAGCAGGAAGCCGCCCACGAAGCCCCAGAAGTGCGGATACGCCATCCAGAGGCCGTAGCCGGCCAGGCGCGCCACCTGGGCCCAGGCCAGGACCACCCGCCGCGGCAGCCGGTCGGCCACGACGCCGGCCGGAATCTCGAGCACGAAGGCGGACACCGACCAGACCGCCAGGGCCAGGGCGACCTGTGCCGGGTTCAGCCCGGCCTCGACGAACATCACCGCGTAGAGCGGATAGATCAGGATGAAGGCGTCGGCCGCCTTGAAGGCGTAGAGGCGCGCGAGGAAGCCGGTCAATATTGCTCCCTCCCCTTCATGGGGAGGGATGTCCGCAGAGCGGACAGGGTGGGGAAGTGATGTTCAACCCCCAATGACCGGCGATCGCATCGTGCGCTCACATCCCCACCCCGGTCCTGCGGACCGACCCTCCCCGTGAAGGGGAGGGAGGGAGTCAGCGCAGGAACCCCGCCTCCCCGAAGTCCAGCATGCG
>JAFEEA010000281.1 GCA_018241335.1 Pseudomonadota bacterium | reverse complement strand
ATCGGTCCCTTGGCGGGGTCCAGAACGATGTCGCCGCCGCCGCCCTGCACGGCGTTTCCGTCCTGGGTGACGACCTTGCCGGTCTCGTCCAGCTTGAAGCGGCCGTCGCGGGTGTAGCGGGGGCCGCCGGCGGTGTTGACCGTGAAGAAGCCCTTGCCGTCGATGGCCAGGTCAAGCGGCGAGCCGGTGGCGTTGAGGGCGCCCTGCTTGAAGTCGCGCGCCACGCCGTCGTCCATCACGAAGGTCACCGGGGCGGTGATGCCCGCGGTCTTTGCCGGCGCCGCCTGATCGGCACGGGTCATCATGTCCTCCAGCTTGAAGCCGGCGGTGTCGGCGTTGGCGATGTTGTTGGCGACGATGTCGAGCTCGCGGTGCAGAACCATCTGCCGCGAGAGGGTGACGTACATCGCATTGTCCATGGTCCTTGCGTCCCTGCGCCGGAAGCCGATTGTTCGCAGGGTGAACTGCAACCTTTGGGCCAGTCTGAAAGCCCAATGATTTCAACAAAAAAGAAGGTTAACGCGCGCCGGGCGGCGGAATCTTCCGGGCAAGGTTTGCAGCCATGGCCGGCTGGCGGGGCGGCGAATCCTGCCGCGACTCAGTTCCCGGCGAGGCGCGAAAAAAGGGCCGCCGACCTAGCAAGAAGGGCGCCAGGACACGCCTCGGACTCAATCCTTACCGCCAAAATGTCGCAAGGCGGCCGCCCCTCACGCTTCGCTAACCCTTGAAACTCATAGGTAATTTGTTCCGCGCGCCTGTCTCGCCGGCGTTAACGAATGAACCGATCGTTAACCAGCTTCAGGCGATGAGCAGGAGACGTATTTCCAAGGAATCGCGCGCGTGGCGAAGGACAAGTCCAAGGGCAAGGACAAGCCGGCCGAAGGCGACGCCGAAGACCAGACCACGGTCGAGGGCGAAGGCGCGGAAGGCGAAGAGGGCGGCAAGAAGAAGCTGCCGCTCAAGATGATCCTCATCGCCGCCGCCGGCGCCGTGGTGGTGCTGGGCGGCGGGGGGACGGCCGCGTTCCTGTTCCTGGCGCCCAAGCCCGACGCCGCCCACGCCGGCAAGAAGCACGACAAGCCCAAGAAGGAAGAGAAGAAGGAAGGCGCGGGCAAGGAAGACAAGAACGCCCCGCAGATCAAGGACGGCCCCGACGGCGTGGTGTTCTTCACCATGCCCGACATCGTCGTGAACATGCAGACCGCCGACGGCAAGTCCACCTTCCTGAAGCTCAAGCTGACCTTCGAGCTTCCCGACCATGAGACAGCCGACGCGCTGACGCCGGAGCTGCCGCGCATCCAGGACATGTTCCAGGGCTTCCTGCGCGAACTGCGGCCGGAGGACCTGTCGGGCAGCCAGGGCAGCTTCCAGCTGCGCATGGAGATCCTGCGGCGGGTGAACCTCGTCGTCGCCCCCTCCAAGGTCAACGCCGTCCTGATTGAGGAGATGCTGATCAACTAGGCCCAGCCTGGTTGTTCCGAACACGCATGGCCGATCCCGCCGAAGAACTCCCGCCGCTCGCAGACGGTCCCGGTGAACCCGGGAGCGAAGCCTGGGCCGCGGCCGAGGGCGACGAGGCCATGATGGGGTCCGAGAGGATCCTGAACCAGGACGAGATCGACAGCCTGCTCGGTTTCGACATGACCGAGGACGATGGCGGCGAGCGCAACGGCATCCGCGCCATCATCAACTCGGCCCTGGTGTCCTACGAACGCCTGCCGATGCTCGAGATCGTCTTCGACCGCCTGGTGCGGTTGATGACGACGTCCCTGCGCAATTTCACCAGCGACAACGTCGAGGTCAGCCTCGACAATATCTCGTCGATCCGCTTTGGCGACTATTTGAACTCGATCCCGCTGCCGGCCATCCTGTCGGTGTTCCTGGCCGAAGAACTCGACAACTACGGCCTGCTGACGATCGACTCCAACCTGATCTATTCGATCGTGGACGTCTTGCTCGGCGGCCGGCGCGGCACCGCGGCCATGCGCATCGAGGGGCGGCCCTACACCACCATCGAGCGGGTTCTGGTGCAGCGGATGGTCGAGGTCGTGCTGAACGACTGCAAGACCGCCTTCGAGCCGCTGACCAAGGTCAACTTCACCCTGGACCGGCTGGAAACCAATCCGCGCTTCGCCGCCATCGCCCGGCCGGCCAACGCCGCCATCCTGGTGAAGCTGCGCATCGACATGGAAGACCGCGGCGGGCGCATCGAGCTCCTGCTGCCCTACGCAACGCTCGAGCCCATCCGCAAGATGCTGCTGCAGCAGTTCATGGGCGAGAAGTTCGGCCGCGACAACATCTGGGAAGGGCACCTGGCCACCGAGCTGTGGACGACCCAGATGGAGGTCCGCGCCGTCCTCGACGAGCAGCAGATCAACCTGCGCCGCGTCCTCGACCTGCAGGTCGGCGACACGCTGATGCTCAACGCCACGCCCGACAGCCTGGTGGAGCTCCGCGCCGGCGCCATCCCCCTGACGCGCGGCCGCATGGGCCGGCGCAACCACAACATCGCCGTGCGGGTCGAGGCGCCCTTGTCGCCCGCCGCCAAGAAAGCCGTGCAGAGGTCCTGACATGAGCGCCGTCGCCCTGATCCTGAATCTCCTGCTCGGCGGCCTGCTGCTGCTGGCGCTGGGCCTCGGCTGGCGCCTGGAGCGGCGCCTGAAGGCCCTGCGCGAAAGCCAGGCCACATTCGTGGGCGCGGTGCAGGACCTGGACCGCGCAGCCGCCCGGGCCGAGCAGGGCCTGGCCGACCTGCGCGCCGCCACCGACGAGGCGGCCGAGAGCCTGGCGGGCCGCATCGCCGCGGCCAAGACCCTGTCGGCCAAGCTCGACTCCTCCCTGACCCGCGCCGAAAAAGCCGCCGAGGCGCCGCGCGCGCGCGCCGAGGTTCGCCCCGAGGCGAGGCCTGACCCGCGCCCTGATCCGCGCGCCGAGGCGCGGGCCGATCTGCGCCTGGAGCCGCGTCACGACGCCCGCTTCGACGCCCGCGACATCCGCAACGACCTGATCCTGGAAGACGAGCCGGCCCGGCGCCCGTTCGAGGCGCGCCTGGACGCCATGCGCCCGCGTTTCGCCCCGCCGCCGCCTGCCGCGACCTCGCCGCGCTCGCGCGCCCGGGTCGATGACGACCTGTTCGACGAAGGCGCCGGCGCCCGCAAGGCCGCCCGCGCCGACCTGGGCCTGGGAGGCCGCCGGTGAAGAACGTTCCGCGCATCCTGCCGCTGGTCGCCGTCGCCATCGGCGGCGTCCTGGCGGTGAAGCTGGTGGCCGGCGCCAGCGGCTTCCCGACCGCGCTCTCCGGCGCCCAGGCCTTCGCCGAGGGCGTCGCCAAGTCCGCCAAGTCGGCGATCTCCAGCGCCGCGCCCGCCGACACCGCCGCGGCGACGCCGGCCGCCATCGGCGCCAAGCCGGCGCCGGTCTGCGCCCCCACGGCCGCGGAACTGGCCAAGGAGGCCGGCCTGTCGCCCGCCGAACTGCAGGTCCTGCAAAGCCTCGGCGCTCGCCGCGGCCAGCTCGACCAGCGCGAGGCCGGCATGGACACCGAGCTGCAGCTGGTCAACGCCGCCCAGGCCAAGCTCGACGCCCGCCTTGCCCAGCTCGAGGCCCTCAAGGGCGACATCAACGGCCTGCTGGGCCAGATGGACGCCAAGCAGCAGGCCGAGCAGGACCGGCTGGTGAAGGTCTATGAGGGCATGAAGCCCAAGGACGCCGCCGCCCGCTTCACCCTGCTCGACGACGCCGTGCGCCTGCCGATCGCCGCCAAGATGAAGGAGCGGGCGCTGTCGGCGATCCTGGCCCAGATGCCGCCGGCCGACGCCAAGAAGCTGACCGAATCCCTGGCGCAACGCTTCAGCCAGGCCGCCGCGACCGTGGCCGCCGGCCGCGCCGCCGTCGCCGCGCCGACGCAGCAGGCCAGCGCGCCGCCGCCGGTCGCCGCGCCACCCCCCGCGCCGGTCAAGACCGCCGAGGCCTCGCCAACGCCGGAGAAGCCCAAGGCGCCCGCCAGGCCGCGCCCGCCTCGTCCCCGTCGCCAGGCCGCCGCCAAGCCCGCCGCCACGGGCGCAGCGCCGGCCAAGCCCCAGGCCACGGCCCAGAACACCGCACAGAACACCGCCGCCGGCGCGGCCAAGCCGGCGACACCGCCGGCCCCTGCCGCCTCCAAGCCGGCCGCCTCCAAGCCCTCAGCGCCCGCCGCCGCCGCTCCGGCCGCGGCGGCCAAGCCGGCCTGATCCGGCCCGTGCGCCTGCGCGCGGCCTTCCGTTACGGGGTCGCCGCCGCCTGCATCGTCATGGCGGCGGCGCCGCCCGGCCTCGCGCCCGCCCTGGCCGAGGTAGCGCTGAAGCCCGGCGCGCCGCTCGACGTGCGTGTCGCCCAGGCCGAGCAGTTCTCGCGCCTGGAGTTCCGCTGGGCCGGCGGCGCGCGCGTCACCAGCCGCCGCGACGGCCAGGTCCTGACCTTGCGCTTCAGCCGCGACGCCAAGCCCGACATGGGCGTCCTGCGCGCCGTGCCGGTCAAGTGGCTGAAGTCGGCGCAGGCCAGCCACGACGGCGGTGTCCTCAGCCTGGCCCTCACCCTGGCCGAAAACGCGGACGCGAAACTGGGCCAGGCGGACGGCGCCGACTTCGTCAACCTGTTCGAAAAGCCCGCCCCGCCGCCGGCGCCGGCCGCGCCGCCCGCCGGGCAGACGCCGCCCGCCGACCGGCCGAACCCGGTCCCCGCCAACGGGGCCGT
>JAFEEA010000280.1 GCA_018241335.1 Pseudomonadota bacterium | reverse complement strand
GATGCCGTTGGGGTTGGCGACGATCACGTCGGCCCGCGTCCCGGCCACCTCGGTATAGCCGGCGAGCACGGTGGGATTGGTGCTGGTGACCTCGTTGAGGATCGCCTTGGCGGCGGTCGTCAGGTTCGCGTTGGTGTTGATCAGGCCGCCGAGCTGGGTCGACACTTGGCCCTGGGCGTTGCCCGAGCCGGCCGCCGCATTGTTCAGGATCAGGCCGGACGAGGAGACGTTGTAGGTCGTGTACTCGTTGACCGACAGGCCCTGGGCGTTCGGCGGGGCGATGTTGACCACCTGGACGCCGTTGTCCGCGGTCTTGACCTGCGGCCCGCCGGTGGCCGCCACGACCTGGGCCACGGCGCGACCGGGCGCCCCGGCCGGAACCATGGCCGAAGCCACGACCAGGGCGGTCATGGAGGCGGCGTTCAGCCATCGGGCGGACGCCCTGGGGCCCGCGGTCTTCGACGTCTCGAACGAGAGGGACGTGGTCATCGTGGTCGGCCCCTAGAGCGCCAGGGTCGCGCGGACGAAGGTCACGAAACCCTCGTCGCGCAGGCCCGCGCGGGAAATGGAGTGGCTGGTGTAGGCGTCGATGGAGATGCGGCCGGCCCGCGCAGCCAGGCCGAAGGAGCCGCCGGAGAGGAAGCCGCCGCCGACGCGCGAGGCGACGCCGGTGGCGTAGCCGGCGTCGAGGCCGATGTGCGGACGCAGGATGACGTCATGGCCCAGCAGCAGCACGCGGCGCACCATCGACAGATCGTTCTGGGTGTAGAAGCCGCGGTCGTCGATGACGCTGTCTTCGAGGAAGCCGCGCACCGTGTAGGGCGAGCCGACGACGATCTGCTCGCTGCTGTAGAGGGGCCTGAAGGCGTACTGGCCCTGCGTTTCGCTTGTGAGAACGAAGGTCTGGCCCGACAGCTTGAACGGCACGCTCAGATAGGCCCGGGCCTGAAGCTTGCCGAACTGGGCGTGGGCGGAGTCGGCCGCGACGCCCGCCGGGTCCTTCAGGCCGCCGAGGGCTGTGAGGCCCTGCGACCAGCCGAGGCCGAGCTTGACGCTGCCGTGGCCGATCACGGTGGTGTAGTCGGCCCACAGGTCGAGGATGGTCAGGGAGCGGGAGCTGACCGACAGATAGGCGCCGTCGACGAAGTTGCGGTTCAGCTTGCTGGTGATCGTCGCCGACAGGTCCAGCTTGCTGGTGCGGTTGCGCCAGACCGCCGCGTCCAGCTCGCCGAAGATGTTGCGGTTGTAGCCCGACAGCACGAAGACCGTGCCGCCGCTGGTCACCGTCTGGGAGGTGTAGTCGGACTCGCTGGCGCCGACCGTAAGGGTCAGGGCGTTGTACGGGACCGAGACCAGCACGCTGTTGGAGCGGGAGTCGGCGTTCGGCCGACCGTCCGGGATGGATTGGCGGCGGGTGTAGCTGATCTGGTCGTTGAGGCCGAAGAAGTCGTCGCCGATCAGGCTGACGGCGCCCTGGCTGCGCCCGGTCCCGGGCTGCCCGGTGTTGTCGTACGAGGCGGAGACGTGGAGCGGTGCGCCGGCCGTGTTGCGGATCTCGATCACGCTCTGGCCGGGGGCCGAGCCGGGCCGGATGTCCAAGGTGGCGTGGTTCGACGCCAAGCGGTTGACCTGATCCAGGCCCTGCTCGAAGACCCGCAGATTGAAGACCGTGTTGGCCCGGGCGCCGAAGGCGGTCGTCACATTGACGCCGTGGACGCCCTTGTTCTCGAGCTCGATCCTTTCGACCTTGCCCTCGACCACCTCGAGCACCAGCACGCCCTTGGTCAGGTTCTGCGGCTGGATGTAGACCCGCGTCGTCGGCTCGCTCTTGTCGATGTAGAAGCGCGTGATGTCCGACAGCAGGTTCTCGACGTCACCCAGGCCCAGGCAGCGGTTGAGATAGGGTTTGGTGAGCCTCTCCCTGTCGTTGTCGCTCATCTTGGGCGCGTGAAGGAAGGTGATCGTCTCGATCAGCTGGCAGGCGCCCTTGGGGACCACCGCGGACGGGTGGGTGGGCACCTCGATCACAGTCTGGCCGCGCGGACTGGTCAGGATCCGGGTCTGGTCTTCGTCGATCTGCTCCTGCTGCTGGCGCTGGATCTGCTCGCCCTGCTGGCCGGCTGCGGGCGGCGGCGGGGCCGCCCGGGCGGCCCCGGCCGTCAGGCTGAGCGCCAAAAAGAACATCGCTACGCGGGAACGCCCCACGCGCGGCTTTCCCTCACCGTCGAGCGCCACACCCACCCCCTGGATCTCGAGCGCGGATGAGCCCTGCGCCGGCGGGCCGAAACTTGCCCCGGGCGGTGGCGGCTTGTCTGTCACCCCAATCGGGGGACAAACGCCTCTAAATTGAAATCTCGCCGGGTCTCCTGTAGCCCGATCGGGGGGACAGACAGCGCCTCGGCGGTGAGCTTAGCTTGCGACGACCGGACGTCGTCAGACAGGGAACAGCGTGGACGAGGGCTCGCCATCCATGACCGTGATCGTCGTCGACGACGATCCGACCTTCCGCGACCTGGCGTGCAGCACGATCGAGGCGGCCCCCGACATGCGCCTGGCCGGCGCGGCGGAGGACCTGGCCGGCGGGTTCCGGCTGCTCGAGGGCGCGCCGGCGGATGTGCTGATCGTAGACCTGGGCCTGCCCGACGGTTCGGGAATCGAACTGATCCACACGGCGCGCGCTGTCTGGCGCGATTGCGACGTCATGGTTGCCACCGTGTTCGGCGACGAAGCGCACGTCATCGCCGCCATCGAGGCCGGCGCCACTGGCTATCTGCTGAAGGACAGCGGCAAGGCCAGGCTGGCCGACGAGATACGCAGCCTGCACGCCGGCGGCAGTCCGATCAGCCCGCTCATCGCCCGGCGGCTGCTGGCCCGGTTCTCGCCCGCGCCCGCGCCGGACGCCGCCAATCCGCACAGCATCCTCTCGGCGCGGGAAGAAGCGGTGCTGGATCTGGTCACCCAGGGCTTCAGCCAGACCGATGTGGCCGAACGCCTGTCGGTCTCGCCGCATACCGTGCGGACCTTCGTGCGGCGCATCTACTTCAAGCTTGGCGTCCGGACGAAGTCGGAGGCTATCCTGGCGGCGCGTCGGCTTGGAATCAGCTGAGCCGGTCGCCTCCATCGGAAAAACTGCGAATGCTCTGGCGGTGCATCCTGCTGTTCCTGTTCGTCGCCATGGGCGCGGCCGGGGCGCATGGTTCGCTGGCGAGCCCCACGACCCCTGCGCTTCCACCTGGCGAGATCCACGTCACCTCTGTGGCGATGATGGTGGCGAAAGCCCCCGGCTACACGACTCCGCCGTCGACAATCCTCCCTGCGACGCTCGCTGGCCCCTGGATTCCGGTCGAACTGCCGCACGCGACGAAGGACCGCCAACTTCCACGGCGCCAGATCGTCGACGCCTGGTATCGCACCACGGTGTCGCTGACGCAGTCCGAGCAGCCCACCTACCTCTACATTCCCCGGTGGCGCGCCGTCGGCCACATCGCCGTCTATGCCGATGGCCATCTGGTCTACGCCCCGCAGGCCAGCGCCAAATGGAATGGCTTCAACCTGCCGGTCTTTGTGGAGTTGGCGGCGCCGTCGGCGACGCCGCCGCGCGAAATCCTGATCCGCCTACAGGCCGAGGCGGGCAATGGCTTTGATCTGTCCACAGTCTGGGTGGGCCACAAGGACGCGGTGGCGCCGCGCTATGAGTTGCGCCGGCTGTTCCAGATCACGGCGCCGATGGCGGGCTGCGCGGTCTTCCTGCTGATCGGGCTGCTGACCCTGGTCCTCTGGCTCCGCCGCCGCCAGGAACCCGCCTATCTGCTGATCTTCGGGGTGGCCGGCATGGCCACGCTCCATACCCTGGAATACTTCGTCGGCGGCGCCCCGTTGCCGGTCGGCGACAACACCTTCCAGTGGATGGAGAGCAACAGCGAGGTCTGGTACGGCGCGCTGACATTCGTCATGGTCAGCTACTACATCGGCGGCGCGACGCGTTGGATGCGCCGGCTGGTGCTAGCCTTCTCGATCTCGTTCACCGCCTGGACGACCAGCCTGCTGGCGCTGTCCATCCGGCTACAGGATCTCTTGGGGATCATCTGGCTGCTCAGCCTGGCGCTGAACGTGCTGACGATCGCCGTGTCCTGGTGGGGCTATCGCCTCTCGCCCACCCGCATCGGCTTCCTGTTCTGCCTATTTATCTCCACGACCTTGCCGTGCGCCCTGATCGACATCGCCATCAGCGGCTTCAAGCTTAGCGACGAGGGCATCTATGTGGTGCCCTATCTGCCGGGGCTGAACGCCGTCCTGTTCCTCTACATCCTGGTCGATCGCCACCTGGCCGCGCTCAGCGAGGTTGAGGGCGCCCGGGCGCGACTTGCCGAGCGCCTGGCGGAGCGCGAAGCCGACCTCGCCCTGACATACGAGAAGCTGCGTGAGAGCGAACAGCAGCAGATGCTCGCCCGCGAGCGGCAGCGGTTGATGCGCGACATGCATGATGGGGTCGGCTCGTCCCTCGTCGGCGCCCTGGCGGCGATCGAGCGGGGCGGGGCCCGACCGCACGAGACCGCCGAAATCCTCCGTCACTGCCTGGACGACCTGAAGCTGGCGATCGACTCGCTGGAGCCAGTGGACAACGACCTCCTTCTGCTGCTCGCCACCGCCCGCTACCGGTTGGAGCCCAGGTTTGAGCAGGCCGGGATCAAGCTCATCTGGAGCGTCGGCGAGTTGCCCCTGCTGCCCAAGATCACGCCCGAGCACGCCTTGCACGTCCTGCGGATCGTGCAGGA
>JAFEEA010000027.1 GCA_018241335.1 Pseudomonadota bacterium | reverse complement strand
GACATCGCCGGTCCGGACTCCGACGCCCAGGACGACGACGTGCGCAAGGTGCTGGCCGAGATCGGCGTCGGTCCCGACAGCGGCAAGCGCGTGGTCGAGGTGTGGAACAAGATCGACCTGCTGGACGACGAGCCCCGCGCCGCCGTCATGGCCCGGGCCGAGCGCACCGGCGCCGTCGCCGTCTCGGCCGTGAGCGGGGAGGGGTGCGAGGCCCTCCTGGCGCTTCTCGCCGCCCTGGTGGACGAGGGGCCGGATCTGGTGTTCGACCTGGCGGCCTCCGACGGCGAGGCCCTCGCCTGGCTCTATCGCAATGGCCGGGTCATCGCTCGCGAGGACGCGGCCGATCATGTGATCATCGCCGCGCGCCTCGGGGCCCAGGCGCTTGGCCGCTTCGAGCAGATGCGGCCGACCGCCCAGGTCCGTCCGGCGGCGGAATAGGCCAGCCCGCCCGGCCTTCCTCAGGGGTTCGGCTTGGGCATGATCGGGGACAGGTCGGCGATCACCGTCTTGGCGTCAAAGGCGGCGGCGGCCGGGAAACCCGCGTCGCCGGGGTCGCCGAAGATGACCAGGATGAAGTCCAGGCGGGTCCGCGCCGGGGCCAGGACGAAGGCCGCCTTGCCGCGCGACTGGGCGATCAGCGCCGCATGCATGAGGGCCGCCTCGCTGACCACGACCAGGGACGAGGTCGGGACGCCGATGAACGAGATCGCCTCGCCCTGGTAAGTCTCCTTGCCCGTACGTTTCCACAGGTAACGGGACTTGTCGGTCTTCCAGACCCCGCCGGACAGGGCCCGGTAGTCGCCCGTTCCGATGTAGGGGCGGATCGAGCCGTAGAGCAGCTTGTCCTGGGCATCCGGCTGGCCCACGGCCGCCGCCGCGGTCGCTGCGAAGTCGGCCTTGCGCATTTCGACTGGATCGCGCGCCAGAGCCCCCTTCAACTCCGATGGATCGGCCGCGGCGCGCAGCCGCTCGGTCAGGTAGGCGTCCTCGACCGGCCAGGCCGCCAGCCAGCGGCTGTGGGCGGCGAAGGCGGCTCGCGCCTCATGAACCTTGCCCTCGGCAAGCTGGACGGCGATGGCGCGGAATTCGAGCAGTTCGTCCAGCGGCGCGGCGTCGGTCGCGCTGACCTTCCCCGCCTTGATGTCCTCGTCGAGCCAAGGTCCGATCTGCGCCGCCAGGGCGTCTGAAGCCTTCACGTCGCCGGCCAGGGCCAGGATGACCGCCTGCTGCGTGGCCGGACCCAGCACATGCTCCTCGGGCCGGATCACGTGATAAGCCTGGAACAGGGTCCCCATGTCGGCCGCGGCGCCTGTGAAGTCGCCGTCCCACTGACGCGCGCTGGCCCGTTGCAGCAGAATGCCCGGCTGCAGGCGCACCGCCTGTTCGAAGTACCGGCGCTTCTCCGGCGTCATGACGGGCGTCAGTTGGGCGTAGCGGTTCGCCCGGATCGTGGCGTTCACGTCGTAGGGCGAGGCCAGGGCCATGGCGAGGGCGGCGCGTTCAGCGCCGGCCGCGTCGCCCTTGCGCAGCAGCGCCATGGCCTCGATCTCGCTGGCCGTCAGCCCCAGCGAGGCCTGGTAGCCGGGCTCCTTGCCTGTCTCGCCGGCGACGCCCTCGGCGGCGTGCGCGTCCGCCACCGCCTCGTCGTACTGCTTGGCCTCGATGTGGTGGATGGCGCGGGCCAGGACCACCTGGGCTCGCCGCAGGTTGGTGGTATCCTCTGTCAGGGCGCGTTCGCAGGCCGCGACGCCTTCCGCCCCGGCCAGCCGCTTGTTCTTGTCGCCGGTTTCGATGGGCTTCAGCAGGCCGTAGAGGCCCAGGCTGCCGGTGATCAGGGCGATGTCGGCAGCGGCCTCGGCCGCCTTGATCTGACGGGGCTCGCCGTCGCATTGCACGAAGTTCGATCCCGGGTGGGCGCTCGACGCCGCTGGCGGGGCAGAAGGAGGGGCATGGGCGTCAGCGGCGTTCGCCACGGACTGGACCAGCACGGCGCACAGGGCCGCCGCGCCCAAGGCGCGCTCAAGCGATCTCAAGTTTCAGACTCCCCCCTTGCACTGCCGCGAAGCTTAGCAGCCCGGCGCGAGTCGCCAAGGCGGCATGCATCCCTGGATAGTGGTTCCCGATTTGTTCTTGACGCTTCTTGCGAAAGGACGCAAGCTCGCGACCCACCTCACCACAGGAGCCGATCATGCCCGCGCGCCTCACCCGGGAACGTTTCGAGGCGGCCCGCGCCTTCATGGCCGACCGTGCGACCCCGCTTGATTTCGCGCTCTGGCGGCGGGCCTTCGAGGGCGGCGACGGCGAAGCCGTGATCGCGGCCCTAACGCCGTTCCAAAACCCGGACGGCGGCTTCGGCCACGGGCTCGAGCCGGACCTGGCGACCCCGGCGTCCAGCGCCATCGCCACCAGCGTCGGCTTGCGCCACCTGGTCCGCGCCGGCGCGGCGGCGGGCCATCCCATGGTCGTCCGCGCCATGGGATGGTTGGCGGCCAATATCCAGGACGGCGTCTGGCCGATCGTCGACGCCCACGTGGAAGATGCGCCGCATGCTCCCTGGTGGGGGTTTGACGCCGACCTGCCCGCGCGCTGGCTGGGCTTCTGCTTCAACCCGACCGCCGAGATCCTGGCCTGGACCTATGCCCTGGCCGACGCCGCGCCCGCCGGGATGCTGGCCGAGGCCGAGGGGCGGATGCGCCGGACGATCGCCGAGATCGACATCATCACCGGGGCTTACGACCTGCGCTGCGCCGCCCTGCTGGCCGAGGCGCCCCAGGCGCCGGCGGATCTTCGCGCGGGGCTGACCGACCTGCTGCTCCGCTCGGTCGCCGCGCACGACCCGACCGACGAACACGCTCCGGTGCTGGATCTCGCCCCGACGCCGGCGAGCCTCCTGGCCGGTCCTTTGGCCGGGCATATCGACGCCGCCGTCGCCGAACTGATCGCCGGCCAGCAGGCCGACGGCGGTTGGGCGCCGCCGGAGGGGTGGAACTGGGCCTTCATCGACGCGGCCGCCGCCAATCACGCGACGCAAGTCTGGCGCGGCACGCTCACGCGGCTGGCGGTGGAGGCCCTGGCGGCGCACGGGCGGATCGAAGGGGGCGCCCGGGCCTGATCTTGAGCTTGAAGCGCCTACCA
The DNA here is from genome assembly GCA_018241335.1 of Pseudomonadota bacterium. Classification (GTDB taxonomy): domain Bacteria; phylum Pseudomonadota; class Alphaproteobacteria; order Caulobacterales; family Caulobacteraceae; genus Acaudatibacter. The sequence continues at coordinate 26,576 of JAFEEA010000027.1, read as the reverse complement.
ATAGTTGTCTTTTGGCCCGCGGCGAAAAAATGGGTCGGCGACCGTAAATTACGGTGAAATACGGGGGGCGATCGGGCAGGGGAATCGCGGCGAAGCCGCTAGGGGGTTACCCTGGGTTGTCCTTTGGGTTCTAATCACCGCTTGCCGAGGTCGGCCGCCAGCAGGGGGCCGGCCAGGGTGAGGTTGGCGCTGGCCTCGAGCCCGAGCAGCCGCCGGAACTCCGGGTCCAGGCCGGCCTGGACCTCCGGCGCCAGGATGACGTTCCAGTTGGCCTGTGGCCGCAGGAAGGCCCGCGAGTAGTAGCCGAACAGCAGGGCCTGCTCCTCGTTCGCCGTGATGTTGGCGCCGCTGGTGTGCCAGACCCGCCCGTCCATGGCGATGATCGACCCCGCCCGCGCCTCGAAGGGCGTCAGGCGCCCGCCCGGATCCGGGCCCAGCTCGGCCAGCCGCGTCACCTTGTGGCTGCCGGGGATGAACAGGGTCGCCCCGTTCTCGAAGCGGACGTCCGTCAGGCACCAAATGATGTTGATCGACCAAGGCTCGAGCCATGGCTCCGGCACGACCAGCGCCTGGTCGGAGTGCAGGCTCATCGAGGCCGAGCCGGGCCGGGCGATGTTGGCGGTGAAGTTGGAGATCAGGATGTCCGGCCCCAGCAGGGCGCTCACTAGGTTCATCGCCTCCGGCCGGCGGATCAGGTCGCGGAACACCGGGTCGAGGTCGAGCAGCTCGAACACCCGCACATTGGCCTCGTTCGGATCGAGCCCCCGGATGTGCGTGTCATGGCCTCGCCGCCGATATGCCTCCGCCGCCGCCCGCAGGCGGTCCAGCACCTTGGCCGCCTGGGCCGCCGACAGCACGTCCGGCAGGACCGCCCAGCCCTGCTCCAGAAGCTGCGTCCGCGCCGCCTCGAGCCCGGTCGCTTCCCCGCCAGTCTCCGCCGTCATCTCGACTGTCCTCCAGGGCCCCAGGCCAACGCGGATGGGCGCTCACCGCCGGATCGGAATGTTCTCATAGTAGGGGATCGGGATTTCGCCGTCGGCGTCCAGCCTGCCGATCATCTGGGCCGTGATCGGATGGGCCACGTCGGGGTCGGTCATGATGTTGAGGCAGGTCGGCTGCCCGCTGGCCTGGGCGCGCCGCACCGCCGGCCCGATATCCTCGGCGCGGGTGATCTCCTCGCCCCGGCAGCCCAGGCCCTGCGCCACCATGTGATAGGCGCTGGCGGCGAGGCGCACGGCGGCCAGGTTCTGGCGGCCGAAGACCAGCTCCTGGCCGTGCAGGGACATGCCCCAGGCGGCATTGTTGAACACGCAGGTCAGGATCGGCAGGCCGTGGCGCGCCATGGCGTCGAACTCGGCGATGTGGAACCCCACCGCGCCGTCGCCCATGATGGCGCAGACGGGCTTGTCGGGCCGCGCCCGGGCCAGGCCCATGGCGAACCCCTGGCCGACGCCCAGGGTCCCCAGATAGCCGTTGCCGACGTAGAGCCCAGGGCCCGGCGAGCGGCCGAAGAGCTGGAACCAGGAAACCGCCTCGCCCCCGTCGAAGGCGATGGCCGTCTCCGGCGACAGGGCCTCGGCCACGGCTCGGGCGGCGTGGAAGGGGTGGATGACGCCGGGCCGGGTCTCGGTCGGCACACCCTCGTAGGCCGTGCGTCCGGCGTGGCGGAGCTGGCGCAGAAGGGCGCTCCAGGCCTCCGGCTTCACCCAGGTGCGTTCCGCCGCCGCGGCGTTGAGGGCCGCCAGCGCCTCGCCGCTGTCGGCGACGACGGCCACATCCGGGGCGCTGAGGCGGCCGATTTCCGCCCCGTCGATGTCGATCTGAACCCTCTTTGCGGCATGGGGCACGATCACCCCGCCGCGTCCGCCCAGGAAGAGGCCCTCCCGCGCCCCGATCTGGATGACCAGGTCGGCCGGCTGTCCCGCGCCCAGGGCCGCCGCCGCCAGGGTCCCGGCCGAGCCGGCGTTGAGCGGATCGTCCGCCGCCATCACGCCATTGCCCTTGCCGCTGTAGAGCACCGGCGTCCCGGTGCGGGCGGCGAAGGCGGCCAGCTCCGTCGCGCACCGCGTGGACAGCGCCCCGCCGCCGACGATGATCGCCGGGCGGGCCGCGGCGGCCAGCAGGTCCAGGATGCGTCCCACCGCCTCGGTCGAGGGCGCCGGCTTGGCGGTGAGTGTCGGCCGCCCCGGCAACACCAGGTCCGCCGCCGCCATCGGCCCGAACATGATGTCGATCGGGACCTCCAGATAGACCGGGCCCGGCCGGCCCGACAGGGCGATGCGGACCGCCTTGTCCACCAGGTCGGGGATGCGCTCGACGTTGGTGATCCGGTGCGACCACTTGGTCACCGGCGCGGCCATCGCCACCTGGTCGAAGCCGCCCTGCAGCGGATTGGTCGCCACCTCCCGCAGAGGCGGCGAACCGGTGACGAAGAGGACCGGCGTGGCGTCCAGCCAGGCGTCGACCATCGGTGTCATGGCGTTGGAGAAGCCCGGGCCGGCCGTCACCACGCAGACCCCGATCTGGCCGGTGGCCCGGGCGTAGGCCTCGGCGGCGTAGCCGGCCGTCGCCTCGTGGCGCGTGTCGGTCAGGCGAATCCCTTCGCCGGCGCAGGCCACCAGGAACGAATCCAGGTGCCCGCCGTGCAGGGCGAAGACCTCCTTCACTCCGAGGCAAGCCATGGTTTTGGCGAGTACGGCGCCGCCGTTGATCTGGCTCACGGCATCCTCCAGCCCGCGCCCCTTCTGGCCGGCGGCTCCGGCGGGCGTGTGGCTGGGGTATCTAAAGCGCGTTCCAGGAACGCCTTCAATCGCAACCGCTCCCCGAATTGGGATGAGGCGGCGCGGCGTCCTTCAGCGGACGTCGACCTGGGGCGCGCCCTCGGCCAGCCGGCCCACGATCGCGGCGCGGCCGAAGCCTTGCGCCCGGGCCAGCGACAGCACCGCCTCGGCCGCCTCCGGGGCCGCGGCGATCAGCAGGCCGCCGCTGGTCTGCGGATCGCACAACAGATCGCGCCGCCAGTCCTCGAAGCCGGGCGGCAGGTTCACCGCCTCGCCGTAGCTCGCCCAGTTGCGCACCGCCGCGCCGGTCCGAACGCCAGCTCGGGCCAGGGCCTCGACGCCCGGATGCAGGGGCGCCGCGCCGGCCTCGATCACCGCCGTCAGTCCGGCGCCGCGCGCCATCTCCAGCGCATGGCCGGCCAGGCCGAACCCGGTGACGTCGGTCACCGAATGGACCCCAGCCATCCCGGCCAGGTCTTTGCCCACGGTATTGAGCTGGGTGGTGGAGGCGATCAGGGCCGCGTAGCCCTCGGCGTCCAGCCGGTCCTGCTTCAGGGCCGCGCTATAGACGCCGACGCCCAGCGGCTTGGTCAGGATCAGCACGTCGCCGGCCCGCCCGCCGCTGTTCTTCAGCAGCCGGTCGGGATGAACCAGTCCCAGCGCCACCAGGCCATAGATCGGCTCGACGCTGTCGATGGAGTGACCGCCGGCCACCGGGATCCCCGCCGCTGCGCACACCGCCGCGCCGCCGGCCAGGATCGCCTGGATCATGTCCACGGGCATGCGGTCCACCGGCATGCCGACGATGGCCAGGGCCAGGATCGGCGTCCCGCCCATGGCGTAGATGTCCGAGAGGGCGTTGGTCGCCGCGATGCGCCCGAACTCGAAGGGATCGTCGACGACCGGCATGAAGAAGTCGGTGGTCGCCACCAGCGCCTGGCTGTCGTTCAGCCGCCAGACCGCCGCGTCGTCCGAGGTCTCCGTCCCGACCATCAGGTCCGGAAACAGGCCCGCCGCCGGCATCTTGGCCATGATCTCGCGCAGGACCGCCGGCGACAGCTTGCAGCCGCAGCCGCCGCCATGGGCCAGGGAGGTCAGGCGAAGGGTCTCGGTCATGGCGCGGGCTCCGGAAGTTCGCCCGTCTATAACAGCGTCGCGGTCCCCGGACAGGGGAGGGGGCCGGTTTCCCCTGGCCGCCCCTAGGCACTAGGTTGCCGCCATGGCGAATCCAGAGGTCACCGACGACATCCGGCCCCAGGCCCTGGCGCGCTACGACGCCATCATCGACGTGCGCAGCCCCGCCGAGTTCGCCGAGGATCACGTGCCGGGCGCCATCAACCTGCCGGTCCTCAGCAACGAGGAACGCGCCGTCGTCGGCACGATCTACGTCCAGGAGTCCCGCTTCAAGGCGCGGCGCGTCGGCGCGGCCCTGGTCGCGCGCAACGTCGCCCAGCACATCGAGACCGCGCTCAAGGACAAGGACGGCGCCTTCATGCCCCTGGTCTACTGCTGGCGGGGCGGGCAGAGGTCCGGCGCCATGGCGACGATCCTGGCCCAGGTCGGCTGGCGCACAAGCGTCCTGGCCGGGGGCTACAAGACGTATCGCCGCTGGGTCCAGAAGCGCCTTTACGAGGACCCGCTGCCGTTGAGGCTGGCGCTCCTGGACGGGGGCACCGGGGTGGGCAAGACCCAGCTGCTGCCCCTGCTGGCCGCGCGCGGCGTGCAGGTGATCGACCTCGAAGGCCTGGCCGGCCATCGCGGCTCGCTCTTCGGCGGCATCATGGGGCAGGCCCAGCCCAGCCAGAAGATGTTCGAGTCCCGCCTTCTGGCCGCGCTCGACGCCCTCGACCCCGCGCGGCCCGTCGTGGTCGAGGCGGAGTCGAGCAAGATCGGCGACCGCATGACCCCGCCGGCCCTGTGGAGCCAGATGGTCGCCGCCCCGCGCATCGAGCTCACCGCCCCGCGCGACCGCCGGGCCCGCTACCTGGTCGCCACCTATGGCGACATCATCCGCGACCGCCCGGCGCTGGACGATGCCCTGACCCGCCTGCCGGTCTACCCCGGTCGCAAACGCCTGGAGGACTGGGCGCAGATGGCCGACGCCGGCCAGTTCGAGACGCTGGCCGAGGCGCTGATGGAGTTGCACTACGATCCCGCCTACGAGCGCTCCAGCCGCAAGGACGCCCGCCTGCGCCTCGGCCAAATCGACCTGCCGGACCTCACGCCCGCCGACCAGGCCCGGGCGGCGGACGAGGCCGCGGCCCTGATCAAGGCGCACTTCGGCGGGCTCTAGCGCGTCGCCATCTCGTCCAGCAGGTTGGGGCCGCCACAGGCCGGGTCCGGCCGGCCCGTGACGTCCAGCAGGCGCAGCGTCTCGCCCGCCGCGATGGTCAGCACATAGGGCGTGTCCGCATTCAGCAGCCGCACCTGATAGCGGTTCGTCGTCCCGCAGCGGCGCACGGCGTCGAAGGTCAGGAAGTGGATCTTGCGCAGCGCCCTGTGTGTCGCCGCCAGCCGCGCGCGGGCCGCGGGCGCGGTCCACTGGCTGGCTTCCAGCCAGGGCGAGACGATCCATTCGTCGGCGAAGTCGCGAGGCGTGGCGGCCAGGGGCGGAACGCGGCGCACCGCGTCGCCCTCCACCGCGAACCGGCGGATCCAGAGGCGGTTGTGGACGTCGCTGTCGATGCTCTCCGCATGGAAGCGCAGGTCCACGGTCATGGGCGTGACGGCCAGGGTCCCCTCGTCGTCACCGCCCCACCAGATCGGATCGGCGCGCGACAGCAGCACACGGGGCGACGTCGCCGTCGGACCGGGCCGGACGATGGCGTAGCGGATCTGGGACCAGGTCGAGGAACACCAGGGCATGACGCTCTTGGCCGCCACGAACCAGCGGCCGCCGGCGTCCGGCCCGGACACCTCATAGTCGAAGGCGCCGAAAGCCCCGCTGACCTTGGCGTAGGGCGGCGCCTGCCAGCGCAGCACGGGTCGCCAGGCGTCGGGATCGCGCCGGTAGAGCATCAGGGACGAGTCGGAGCCGCACTCGATCTGCAAGTCGGCGACGACGCCCATCAGCCCGCCTGGCCATCGATGGGCGTGGAAGGTGACCGCGCCGCCGTAGCGGCCGCTGGAATCCTCGGCCGGCGCGCCAAGCAGTCCCGCCAGGGCGGCCTCAGCCTCGGCCGGGGCTTGGTCGCCGGCGGCGCAGGCTTCATAGGCGTCGGTCAGGGCGGCCAGGCGTTGCTTCATCGCGGCGATGGCGAGGCGCGTCGGCGGCGCGACGTCGGTGACCATTCCGTCGCCGATCGGCTGGGACAGAAGGGCTTCCCGGGCCGAGCGCGCCTGCGCCGCCGCCGTGGCGATGGCCGGCTTCGAACAGGCGGCGTCGGCGCCGCCCGCCGCCAGGACCAGAAGGGCGCCCGCGGCCAGGGCCAGGGCGGACCTAATCATCCGGCGGCTTTCTCGGCCGCCTTGGCGGCGTCCCAGAGGGCGTCCATCTCCGGCAGGTCGGACTGGGCCGGCGTCTTGCCGGCCTCGGCCAGGCGCTTCTCGATGAACTGGAAGCGGCGCACGAACTTGGCGTTGGTGGCGCGCAGGGCGTCCTCCGGCTCGATGTCCAGTTGCCGGGCCAGGTTGGCGCACACGAACAGGACATCGCCCAGCTCCTCGCGGGCCTTGGCCATGTCGCCGGCCGCGACCTCGTGCTCCAGCTCGGCGATCTCCTCATGCAGCTTTTCCAGGACCTCCTTGGCGGAGGGCCAGACGAAGCCGACGCCGGCCGCCCGCTTGGAGAGCTTCACGGCGCGGGTCAGGGCCGGCAGCCCCACCGGCACGTCGTCCAGCAGGCTGGCGGCCTTGCCCTTCTCGGCCCGCTCCTCGGCCTTGATCACCTCCCAGGCCTGCGTCTGCTCGTCGGAGGAGCGCTGCTCGGCCTCGCCGAACACATGCGGGTGGCGGCGGATCATCTTGGCGTTGATGGCCCGCGCCACGTCGGCGAAGGCGAATGCCCCGTCCTCCTCGGCCATCCGGGCGTGGAAGACCACCTGCAGCAGGAGGTCGCCCAGTTCCTCGCGCAGGTCGTTCAGGTCGCCGCGCTCGATGGCGTCGGCCACCTCGTAGGCCTCTTCCACCGTGTAGGGCGCGATGGTGGCGAAGGTCTGCTCCAGGTCCCAGGCGCAGCCGCCCACGGGCGCGCGAAGCCGCGCCATGATCTCCAGCAGTTCGAAGATCGGATGGGTCTCAGCGTCGTCAGCCATGGTCGACTCAGGGGCAGGACGGCCCGCGCCGTCGTCGGCCGATCAAGCCGGGACGGGCGGGCGCCCGCAAGTCGAAAGGCGAGGTCAGCGCTGCGCCAGTTGCTCGCCGTGGGCCACGCGGTCGGCGAACTGCTGGAACACCCACTCGGCGTCACCCCAGGTCGACTGGCCGTAGGACTGGCGGATGTCGCTTTCCTTCCACTCGTAGCGCACCGGCTCGCTGGTCCCGTCGGCATGGACCAGGGCGCCCTCGATGCGCGCGCCGCCGATGCCGAAGCTCTCCATCGACAGGCCCGGCGTGTCGCCGAGCTGCTTGAAGGTCGGGTGATTGGGCGTGGCGTCGGCGAGGATCAGGTTCAGCTGCCCGCCCTCGGCCACGACGCCGCCGTGATGACGGATCGCCCGCTCGACGTCGCTCTTCAGCTCCTTGGCCAGGGTGTCGAGTTCGCGCTGGCCATAGAGCTTCGCCTTGGCCTGAAGCTCCGGCCCGATGGTGACATTCACCTGGGCGATGGCGTGTGGCGCCGCGGCCTGCGCCGCGGTCAGACTCGTGGCCGCCATCAGCGCCGCCAGAAACATCGATTTCATGATCCTGCTCCTTCGACTTCGCCCGCTCGCCCATCGAATATAGGAAGCTCTGGCGCGCCGGTCACCCGCCGGCGCCGAACGGGACCGAGGGAGATCCAGGCGGATGACGGCGACTGCAGAGCTGCGCGCGGCGCGCGATTTCCTGGTCGCCAACCGGACGGACTACGCCGCCGCCCGCGCGGGGTTTCGCTGGCCCCGCCTGGGGCGGTTCAACTTCTCCCTCGACTGGTTCGACAAGGTCGCCGACGCGGACCGGCGCGAGGCGCTGCGGATCCTTTCGGGTGATGGTCCGGCCGAGACACGCACCTACGCCCAGCTCTCGGCCGACTCCAATCGGGTCGCGAACTTCCTGCGCGCGGCCGGGCTCAAGCGGGGCGATGCGGTCCTGCTGATGCTGGGCAACGAGGTTCCGCTGTGGGAGAGCCTGCTGGCAGCCATGAAGCTGGGCGCCGTGGTGATCCCGACCTCGACCCTGCTGAGCGGCGCGGAGCTGGAGGATCGCCTGACGCGCGGGCGGGTGCGCTTCGTCATCGCCGGCGCCGACTACACGGGGCGCTTTCCGGCGGGTGATTGGACCGGCGTCTCAGTGGGCGGGCGGGTCGACGGCTGGCTCGCCTATGGCGATGCGGGCGGGCATTCGGCGAACTTCACGCCGGATGGAGAAACCAGGGGCGACGACCCCTTGCTCCTCTACTTCACCTCCGGCACCACCTCGCGCCCCAAACTGGTGCTGCACAGCCACGTCTCCTATCCGGTGGGGGCGCTGTCGACGCTGTACTGGCTGGGGCTGCAGCCCGGCGACCGGCATCTGAACATCTCCTCGCCCGGCTGGGCGAAGCACGCCTGGAGCTGCGTCTTCGCGCCCTGGCTGGCCGAGGCGGCTGTGGTGGTGCTGAACCATCCGCGCTTCGATCCCGCCGCTACTCTGGAGGTGCTGCGGCGCGAGGCCGTGACGACCTTCTGCGCCCCGCCCACGGTCTGGCGCCTGCTGATCCAGGGCGACCTCGGCCCGCGCCCGCCGGCGCTCCGCGAGCTGATCGGGGCGGGCGAGCCGCTGAATCCGGAGGTTATCGACCAGGTGCGCGACGCCTGGGGCCTGACCATCCGCGACGGTTATGGCCAGACCGAGACGACGGCCATGGTCGGCAACAGTCCTGGCCAGCCGGTGACGCCGGGCGCCATGGGTCGGCCCCTGCCGGGCTACGATATCGTGCTGGACGGGGAAGGCGACGAGGGCGAGGCCTGCTTGTCGCTGGGCGCGGACCGGCCGCTGGGCCTGATGGGCGGATACTGGGAGGACGGCGCGGTCACGCCTTTGGCCGGTGAGCTTTACCACACGGGCGACGTCGTCTCCCGCGCGCCGGATGGAACCCTGACCTACGTCGGCAGGGCCGACGACGTCTTCAAGGCGTCCGACTACCGGATCAGCCCCTTCGAGCTGGAGAGCGTGCTGATCGAGCATCCGGCGGTGGCCGAGGCGGCCGTGGTGCCGTCGCCCGACCCCATGCGCCTGGCCCTGCCCAAGGCCTTCGTGGTGCTGGCGGCCGGCTGGGACGCCGGGCCCGAAACCGCCCGCGCGATCCTCGCCCATGCCCGCGAGCGCCTGGGCCCCTTCAAGCGCATCCGGCGGCTGGAGGTGTTCGACCTGCCCAAGACCATCTCGGGCAAGATCCGGCGCGTTGAACTGAGGGCGCTGGAGGCGCAGCGCAGGCGCGACGATGTGCGCGGCGCAATGGAATGGTGGGAAGACGACTTCAGCTAGGTTGGGGGAGACCGGGAGCGGGCCCGCCGCCCGTATCCTATTCGGCCGCCAGTCGGTCGCGGGCGGAGATCAGCGTCCAGCCCTGCGGGCGCAGCACTTCGAGCGGCGAGAAGCGGGCCTTGTAGTCCATCTTCTGGCTGCCCTGCACCCAATAGCCCAGATAGACATAGGGCAGGTCCATCAGCCCGGCCTGGATCAGGTGGTCCAGGATCATGAACGAGCCCAGGCTATGGCGGGACTGGGACGGGTCGAAGAAGCTGTAGACCAGCGACAGGCCGTCGGCGAGCTGGTCGACCAGGGCGCAGGCGATCAGCTCCCCGGGGCCGGCGCCGGTCGTGGCGGTGCGGTATTCCACAATGTGAGTGCGCACGGCGGTGTCCTCGACCATGGCCACATAGTCGGGCCAGGTCATGTCGGCCATGCCGCCGCCGGCGTGGCGCGAGGTGAGGTAGCGACGCAGCAGGTCGAACTGTTCCAGCGTCGCCTCTGCCTCGACCACGTGGCGCTCCAGGCCCCGGTTGCGGGCCAGAACCCGGCGCTCGGAGCGGGAGAACACATAGTCCCGCACCGGCAGCCTGGCCGAAACGCAGGCCGCGCAGGACTCGCAGGCCGGCCGATAGGCGATGTTCTGGGAGCGGCGGAAGCCGCCCTGGGTCAGGCTGTCGTTGACCGCCGCCCCGTCCAGCAGGGGCAGGTGGGCGAAGACCTTCCGCTCCTCCCGGCCCGGCAGGTACGGGCAGGGCGACGGCGCCGTCAGGAAGAACCGAAGCTGCCGCGTCGGAAAGTGCTGGGTCACCTGTGGTGTCGGTCCCTGAAATCGACTTTCACCGGCCGCCCCACCCCGGCGGATCTGGCGACCGTCAGAGGATTAGGGGGCATGGCCGGGTCCAGTGCAAGTCAGTGGCGATCTAAAGACCGTGATTGGGCGGCAGAACCGGCGCCTCGCGCAGCAGGACGATGGCGATCCGCCGGTTTCCGGGCAGCATCGGGTCATCCGGATAGAGCGGATCGGAGCTGGCCTTGCCGGCGACCTGGTAGATTCGGTCGGCCGAGACGCCCGCGCCCTGCAGCAGGGTCCGCGACGCATCAGCGCGGGCCGACGACAGGCTCCAGTCCGAGGCCGGCTTGGCCCCCTCGGGGCTGGCGCTGGTATGGCCGGAGATGCTGATTCGATTGGGCAGCTGGTTGATCACCTTGGCGACGGCGCGCAGCAGCAGCTTGGCGCGGTCGTTGGGCTGGGCCGAGCCTTCCTTGAACATCGACCGCCCCTCCTGGTCGACGAGCTGGATGCGCAGGCCCTCGGGCGTGTTGTCGATCAGGATCTGCTTCGAGAGCTCAGCCAGTTCGGGCATGTCCTGCATGGCCTGGCGCAGGGACTGGGCGGCGCTCTGGAAAGCCGCGTCCTCGGCCGCCTGCTTGGCTTCCTCGTCGGCGGTGGGGCCGCCGGCCTTGCTGCTGGAGCTTTGGCCGACGTCCTTGTTGTCGGGCGGAGCCGGCGGGGCCAGGGCCTCGATCACGGCCTTGGAGCCCGACGACTTGGCGCCGTCGTCGCTGAGCGAGGTGCCGCCCAGGATGCCGCCCGAGCCGCTTGTGGTTTCCGAGACGCTGGCCGGGGCGAAGTAGTCGGCGATGCCGCGCTTCTGTTCCGGGCTGGTGGTGTTGATCAGCCACATCAGCAGGAAGAAGGCCATCATCGCGGTCACGAAGTCCGCATAGGCCACCTTCCAGGCGCCCCCGTGGTGGCCGTCGTGGCCGCCCTTCTTCACCTTCTTGATGATGATCGGGGCTTCGCCGACAGCCATGAGGGTTCCTAAGCGGGATTAACCGTAGATTCGTCGGGTAAGGTCGCCCGGCATCGTTAAGATGGGGTTGCGGACAGTCCCTTCGGGGCAAGGCGTTTCGGGAGTTTGGCGGCATGCGGGTAGGGTTCATCGGTCTGGGCGTCATGGGCTTCCCCATGGCCGGGCATCTGGCCAAGGCGGGACATCCGACCCGGGTCTTCAACCGCACGCCCGACAAGGCCCGTCGCTGGGCCGAGGCGCATGGCGGCCACGCTGCGGCCACGGTGGCGGAAGCAGCCGAGGGCTGCGAGCTGCTGGCCCTGTGCGTCGGCAATGACGACGACGTGCGCGCCGTGGTCGCCGAGGCCCTGCCGGCCCTGCCCGCGGGCGCGATCATCGTCGACCACACCACCACCTCGGCCAAGGTCGCCCGGGCGATGGCCGAGGCCGCGGCGGCGGGCGGCCGGTTCTTCCTCGACGCGCCGGTGTCGGGCGGCCAGGCGGGGGCGGAGAACGGCCAGCTCTCGATCATGATCGGCGGTGACGCCGGCGCCGTCGCGCGGGCCGAGCCGGTGATCGGCGCTTACGCCAAGGCCATCAAGCACATGGGTGGTCCAGGGTCGGGTCAGCTGACCAAGATGGTCAATCAGATCTGCATCGCCGGGGTCGTTCAGGGCCTGGCCGAGGGTGTCGCCTTCGCCGAACGGGCGGGGCTGGACCCGGCCCTGGTCTACGAAGCCGTCTCAAAGGGGGCGGCGCAATCCTGGCAGATGGATAATCGCTGGAAGACCATGGCCGAGGGCAAGTTCGACTTCGGCTTCGCCGTCGACTGGATGCGCAAGGACCTGGGCCTGGTTCTCGACGAGGCGCGCAGCAACGGCGCCCGGGTCGAGGTTACGGCGCTGGTCGACCAGTTCTATGCCGAGGTCCAGCAGATGGGCGGGCGGCGATGGGACACCTCGAGCCTCGCCGCCCGCCTTCAGAAGCGTTGACCTTCGCCTAGCTCGCCAGTTCCGCCGCCAGCTGCTCGCGGTATTCGTCGCGCGCGGCCTTGAACACCTCGAAGGGGAATTTGATCGGAACCCCGGCCAGGGCGGCGGCCAGCATCTCCAGATGCGCGGCCCAGCCCGCGGCCGACCGGCCGGCGTCCTCGCTGGCGGGGACGGTGAGGGTGAGGTTCAGCCGCACCATCGCCCCCAGGGGCTCGAGCTCCCAGCGCAGGGGGCGGTCGGGCTCGCCCGGCGCGCTCCAGGAATACTCCAGCAGCTTCGGCGCCTCGATGGCCGAGACGGTGCTGCGGATGACGATGCCGCTGTCGGCGAAGTCCAGCTTGGCGGCGCCGCCGGGCTTCAGCTCGATTTCGCCGGGGGCCAGCCAGTCGACGAGGCGAGCCGGCTGGGTCAGCGCCGCCCAGACTTCGTCCATGTGGTTGTCGAGAACGAGGCTGAGGCTGGCCTGGATGGTGTCGCCCCTGCGCTCGAAGACGGCGGGTTCGATGCCGATGTCGCTCATGGATCTGGTCTCCTTGGGCCGAGAGTGCCGCCGCCTGATCGCGCGTCTTTGACGCAGATCAAGGTTGTCACGTTGGCCGGTGTCGGAGGCTGGACCTATAAGATCGCGCGAAGTGTTCCGCCGCGGCGTCGAGACGTCCGTGGCGCGGGGGGCGTACATTGGTTCAGCGTTTGTCGAAGCTCATAGCGCCGGACCCGGCCGGGGAATTTCCGTTCGAGGTTTCGGAGTACATCCTGCAGGCGGTGCACCGCATCGCCCGGGCGCGCGATGTCGAGTTCGAGGCCGCGCTGGCGCCGCTGAAACTGAACGTGACCCGCTACCGGGTGCTGGTCGCGGTGGTCAGGGCCGGAACCTGCACCATGACGGACCTGGCGGCCCTGATCGGCTATGACCGTACGACCCTTGCCAGAGCGATTGACCAGATGGTGGCCGCCGGCCTGCTGCAACGCCTGCCCGTTCCGGCCGACCGACGCTTCGTGGAACTGAGCGCCACGGACAGCGGCCACGCCCTCTATCGGCAGACCATCACCATCGCCGAGCGCCTCAACGACGCCTTTTTCGCCGGCGTCGACGACGAGGCCCGGCGCGCCACCATGCGCGGCCTGGAGGCCATGGCGGCGAACCTGGGCATCACCGCGGCCCAGGTCGCCAAGACCCTGGGCCCCCGCTGGAGCTAAGCCTCAGGCGCCGAGCAACCTTGCGGCCCGTGGCGCGAAATAGGTGATCACCCCGGCGCAGCCCGCGCGCTTGAAGCCGCCCAGGCTCTCCATGATCGCCCGTTCCTCGTCCAGCCAGCCGTTACGGGCGGCGGCCATGATCATGGCGTACTCACCCGAGACCTGGAACGCGAAGGTCGGCATGGAGAAGGCCTCGACGACGCGCTGGACGATGTCGAGATAGGGCATGCCCGGCTTGACCATGACCATGTCGGCGCCCTCGGCGATATCGAGGGCCACTTCGCGCAGGGCCTCGTCGGAGTTGGCCGCGTCCATCTGATAGGTCTTCTTGTCGGCCGGGTTGTCCACCGAGCCCGTGCCCAGTTTCCCCGATCCAATCGCCTCGCGATAGGGGCCGTAGAAGGCGGAAGCGTACTTGGCGGCATAGGACATGATCATCACGTCCTGGTGGCCCGCGCCTTCCAGGGCGGCGCGCAGGGCGGCGACCCGGCCGTCCATCATGTCCGACGGCGCGAGGATATCGCAGCCGGCGGCGGCCTGGACGAGACCCTGCTCGACGAGGCGTTCGATGGTGGCGTCGTTCAGGATACGGCCAGCCTCGATGACACCGTCATGGCCGTGGTCGGTGAAGGGATCCAGGGCGACGTCGCACATGATCCCGACCTCGGGCGCGGCGTCCTTCATGGCCTTGACCGCCCGGCAGACAACGCCTTCCGGATCGGCCGCCTGGACGCCGAGGGCGTCCTTCTTCTCGGCGTCGATGTGCGGGAAGACCGCGATGGCGGGAATGCCCAAGGCCTTGGCTTCCTTGGCCGCCTTGGCGCACTCGGCCACCGACAGGCGTTCGACGCCGGGCATGGACGGAACGGGGATGCGGCCCTCGCCCTCGTGCACCACCATCGACCAGATGAAGTCCGCCGGCGTCAGCACGCTCTCTCGAACCAGTCGGCGCACCCAGTCGGCCTGGCGCAGGCGGCGAAGGCGAAGGGCGGGGTAGGGGGCGAGCGGAGCTCGGCTCATGATGATGTCCGGCGCAAAAGCGGCCCTCGGATCAGGCCTTCAGCGCCCCATCGCCGATGGCGCGGTCCGTGGCAAGCCGGATGAATCCCACGGCGGGCGCCGCGATGAGCCACAGCAAGGTGACGACCGAGATCAGGATGGTGGCGACCACCAGCCCGACCACCGGGGTGGCGACCCGCAGATGCTCAAGGTCGCTGAGCACGACCAGCCGCGCGAGGTCGACCGAGAAGCTGGTCCAGGTCTTGTCCACCCCCACCTGCACGAAGTCCACGGCGGCCAGCAGCGCCGCGGTCATGGCCGCCGCCGAGGCCGCCAGCGAAAGTCCGAAGGCGACCCAGAAGATACGGATCTGGAAGCGAAGATGGGTGCGGATGCGCGCCGGCGCCTCGTTCTGCTGGGCGTAGGCGATGATCACGGCCACCAGTCCCGGGATGCCCGCGAAGAAGACCGACCCGAACAGCAGCCCGTAGTTCACCAGCGCGAGGGTGCGGTCCAGCGTGTCCTGACGCCACGGCGAGGCGGCGGTCGTCGTCGCTTGTGTCAATGCTCGGCCCCTGATCATTCTCGAGCGACTCGCCGGAGGTTGCGCCAAACGGAACGGCGGCTCAACCGTCACCGGGCTTTTTGTCTTGCAGGAAATTAATGTTCGGCCGCGGATCGCCTGGCGTACTGATAGTCAAAAGCAACGGAGGTTCGGCGATGAAGCGGCTCGGCATGACGGCGCTCGTGGGCGCGGCGGTGATCTCAGTGGGCGCGATCGGCGCCTGGCAGGTGACGGCGGCGACGTCCACGCCGGCCTTTGTCGCGGCGGCGGTTTCGAACACGGCGCGGCCCAAGGAGGACACTGACCGGGACGCCGCCCGCAAGCCGGCCGAAATGCTGGTGTTCGCGGGGATCAAGCCAGGCCAGACCGTGGTCGACCTGATGCCCGGCAAGGGCTACTTCTCCAAGCTGTTCTCCAGCGCCGTCGGCCCGGGCGGCAAGGTCTACGCCTTCCAGCCGGCCGAGTTCGCCAAGTTCGCCAAGGGGCCGATGCCGGCGAATGGCGCCGTGGCCGATCCGGCCTGGCCGAACGTCATCTTCCTGACCGCCCCGATCAACGACTTCGCCGTGCCGACGCAGGCCGACGTGGTCTGGACGGCCCAGAACTACCACGACATGCACGACAGCTTCATGGGGCCCGCGGACCTGGCCAAGGTCAACGCGGCGGTGTTCGAGGCGCTGAAGCCGGGCGGCTACTACATCATCCTGGACCATGCCGCGGCGGCCGGTTCTGGATTGGCGGCGACCGACACCCTGCACCGCATCGACCCGGCCACGGTGAAGGCCGAGGTGACCGCCGCCGGCTTCAAGTTCGTCAGCCAGAGCAAGGTGCTGGCCAACCCGGCCGACAATCACACGCTCAAGGTTTTCGACCCGGCGCTGCGCGGACACACCGACCAGTTCATCTACAAGTTCCGCAAGCCGGCCTGACACCTCGCGGGAGAGGGGATGGGTATCGCCCATGGCGCGGGCCGTGGGCGGGTGGGACGTTTCGCCCCTGGCGGTGAACAGTGTTAAGTTGATATTTTGGGCATCTCGGCGCATGACGCAGAGGGCCTCGGGGGCGCCAGGCTGCGATACGGGTTAGCCCCTAGGTGACACGTTCGGGCGGTTCATGCGAAGAACCGCCGCCATGGCCGGGACGTTTCTGGTTGCCCGGCGCGCTGGATGGGTTGGGTCATGGATTACAAGGCAGCTTTCCGGAACGCGGTCGACCAAGTTCGGTCGGAAGGCCGATACCGGGTGTTCGCGGACCTGAAGCGCCATCGCGGCGATTTCCCCCTGGCGACCTGGACCACCCCGGAAGGCGAAGAGCGTGACGTGGTCGTCTGGTGCTCCAACGACTACCTCGGCCAGGGCCAGAACCCGGTCGTGATCGAAGCGATGCACAAGGCCATCGACGAAGCCGGCACCGGCTCGGGCGGCACGCGCAACATCTCGGGCACCACCCACTATCACGTCGAACTTGAGCATGAACTCGCCGACCTGCATGGCAAGGAGGCGGCCCTGCTGTTCACCTCCGGCTATGTTTCGAACGAGGCGACGCTGGCCACGCTGCAGAAGATCCTGCCCGGCGTGATCACCTTCTCCGACGAACTGAACCACGCCTCGATGATCGCCGGCATCCGCAACGGCCGGGGCGAGTTCAAGATCTTCCGCCACAACGACCTGGCGCACCTGGAAGAGCTGCTGGCCGCCGCGCCGGCCGACGCCCCCAAGCTGGTGGCGTTCGAGAGCGTCTATTCCATGGACGGCGACATCGCCGACATCGGCGCGACCGCGGCCCTGGCCAAGAAGTACGGCGCCATCACCTATCTCGACGAAGTCCACGCCGTGGGCCTCTACGGCAAGCGCGGCGGCGGCGTCTCCGAGCGGGATGGCGTGGCCGACCAGATCGACATCATCGAGGGCACCCTGGGCAAGGCCTTCGGGGTCATGGGCGGCTATGTCGCCGCCGACGCCGACCTGGTCGACGCGATCCGCAGCCACGCCTCGGGCTTCATCTTCACGACGTCGCTGCCGCCCGCCTTGTCCGCCGGCGCGGTGGCTTCGATCCGGTACCTGAAGGCGCATGACGAGGTCCGCCAGCGCCACCAGGAGCGCGCGGCGACCCTGAAGGCCATGATGCGCGAGGCCGGCCTGCCGGTGATGCCGTCGGTCAGCCACATCGTGCCGGTGCTGGTGGGCGACCCGGTGCACTGCAAGATGGTCTCGGACATGCTGCTGAGCGACCACGGCATCTATGTGCAGCCGATCAACTTCCCCACCGTGCCGCGCGGCACCGAACGCCTGCGGTTCACGCCGACGCCGTTCCACACCGACGCCATGATGCGCGACCTGGTGCAGGCGCTCGAAAAGCTGTGGGCCCACTGCAACATCGCCCGACTGGGCGGTCAGGCCGCCTAGAGCCTTTTAGGGGCGCAGCCGGGTTTGTCCCGGCGCGGACCGTGCCTGAATTGACCATCGGATGACGCCGCAGGCCATGCCTCGCGGCGTTTTTCGTTTCCCGGAAAGCGGGCTTTTGCGCAACGGCTGACAATACTGCGCCGGCGCAAGGACAACCTGCGCGCGCTTCCAAAGAAGAAAGGCGCAGCCAAGCGTCGCGAATACGGGTTAGAAAATCGTCCCTTTTTGCCATGGACTCTGGGAACGCGGCCAAAATAAGTCATCGAGCCAATTTCTTAAATTCGATACCGTAACTTTAAGTTGGCTTGACCATTGGGCGGTGTCCCGGCCGAGTCGCGTCAGTGATCTTACGGCGGCCGCTTACAGTGCTGACCGGTTTGCTTCTCCAGATCAGCGCAGGCCGCCGGCAACCCCCAGGAGGTCGCTATGGCGGACACCAACATCATCTACGACGAGGGCGGACACCCTCGCCACTTCAGGTTCCATCGGGGCGAGGCCGTCGCGGCCGCGCCCGCGGCCAGCCCGCAGGAAGCCGCGCGAAGCTTCCTGGAGACCCACGCCGACTTGCTCAAGATGCCGTCCGACGCCCTCAGGACGCTGGACGTTCGTTCCGCCCTGGCGCCCACGGGCGACGCGGCTCAGCTGCGCTTCGAATCCGAGAAGCGGCAGATGGACTCCACCACGGTGAGCTACGTGCAGACCATGTTCGGCCTGCCGATCTACCAGGCCGGCGTGTCGGTGACGACGCACCAGCCCGACAACGCCGTCGCGGCGGCGACATCGACCCTGCACTACGACATCCAGGCGGCCGAGCCGGCGGCGGCGCTGAGCCCCAAGTTCGGCCTGACGGCCGTGACCGGGTCCTATGACGAGGCCGTGCGGCGCGCGATCCCGGCCGCCAAGGACATGCGCATCAACCACACCAGCCTGATGGTCTATCAGTACGACGCCGCCAAGCGGATCCGCGACCATGCGGAGACCGCTCCCGAGGCCGCCTGGGGGCCGGAACCCCCGACGTTGCCGTTGCCGGACCTGCCACCCTCGATCAAGAACGGCGTCCACTATGTGGTGGTCGAGGCCCTGTTCACCTTGCCGGTCCCTGACTACGGCAACCTGAACTGGAAAGCCTTTGTCGAGCCCGACAGCGGCGCCGTCCTCTATCTGCGCGCCCTGGTCGACGGGGCCACGGGGCTGGTCTTCGACCGCGACCCGATCACCAAGACCGGCAACATGGCCGACCTGCCCAACGCCGCGGCCGCGGTGCTGGATCCCCTGCGTGACAACGTCTCGCTCGTAGATCTGAGCCCGCCTGTGTCCGGGCACCAGGCCCTGACCGGATCGTTCGTGCAGTTGTTCGACGTGTCGGCCCCGACGGTGGCCTCACCGACCACGGTGCTGCCGTTCAACTTCTCGTTCTCGGCGCGGACCAACGATTTCGCGGCGACCAACGCCTATTACCACTGCGACCGGTTCTTCCGCTTCGTCAGGGACCAGGGCTTCAACATCCCGACCTATTTTGACGGAACCGCCTTCCCGGTGCACGTGGATCACCGGGCCCTGGGCAATGTCGTCAACGCCCAGTGCCAGGGCAACGCCATGTCCAATGGCATCGGCGCCGTGGTCTTCGCCCTGGCCGACACCGGCGACACCACCAATCCCATCGGCATCTCGGCCGACTGGCGCGTGGTGCTGCATGAGATCGGCGGGCACGGCATCCTCTGGGATCACGTGAACTCGCCGAACTTCGGGTTCGCGCACAGCGCCGGGGACAGCTTCGCCTGTATCCTCAATGACCCCGACACCCACGCCCCGGACCGCTTCGTCACCTTCCCCTGGGTGAACATAGGCCGCCGCCACGACCGGCCGGTGAACGGCTGGGGCTTCGGCGGCGTCAACGACGTGGGCGGCTATTCCACCGAGCAGATCCTGGCCACCACCCACTTCCGGCTCTACCGGTCGATCGGCGGCGACAGCGCCTATCCGGACCGGCGCCAGTTCGCGGCGCGGGCCACGACCTACCTCCTGCTGCGGGGGGTCGGGCAGCTGACGCCCGCCACCAACCCGCCCAACCCGCTGGCCTGGGAACAGCAGCTGGAGACCGCAGACGCGGGGACGTGGATATCCACCAACCCGGCTGAGACCAACGCCGGCGGCGCCTACCACAAGGTGATCCGCTGGGCGTTCGAGAAGCAGGGCCTGTTCCGCGCGCCCGGCGCCCCGGCCACGGTCGAGGGCGTGGCCCCGCCGGTGGACGTCTACATCGATGACGGCCGTCACGGGCAGTACATGTTCCAGCCCAACCACTGGAGCTGCACCGACATCTGGAACCGTCGCACCATCGGCGCCGGCGGCGGCGTGCACGAGGAGCCCATCGTCGGCCAGACCAACTACGCCTATGTGCGCATCAAGAACCGGGGGTCACAGTCGGCGGCCAACATCGTGGTCAAGGGCTTCCATGCCCTGCCTGGCGTGGGCCTGGTCTATCCCACGGACTGGTTCCCGATGACCACGCCTCAGCTCGCCGCGCCGAACCTGGCCGCCAACGACGCCGTCGGCGAGGTGGTGGGGCCTTTCCATTGGATACCGTCGGAAGTCGGCCACGAGTGCATGTTCTTCAGCGTCTCGGCCAACGGCGACGCCAGCAACATCGACGGCGCCGTCACCGGCCAGATCCAGGAATGGCGGCTGGTTCCCAACGACAACAACCTGGCGCAGCGCAACGTCCATCCGGTGAATCCGTCGCTTCAGAAGGCGTTCGAGACCCTGCCTTTCTGGATCCGCGTCCACGGCCGCAAGCCCGTGGAGCTGGGCGTCGACGTCAAGCTGCCGCAGTGGCTGATCAAGCTGGGCTGGCGCGTGGACATCCCAGAGATCAGCCGGGAGCGCGTCCTGGCCAAGCCCGGGGAGCGCCGCAAGGTGATGGTCCACGCGGAAGCCGGCAAGCCGATAACGGCTGAGGTCCTGAAGCACGAGAAGGATCACGACATCGTCCTGACCTTGACCCAGGATCACCAGCCGGTGGGCGGCATGACGTTCCGGATCACCGCGCCGGCGAGAAAGCCGCACTAGGCGGACGCGAGAAGTCCGGCGACCCCCAGCGGTCGCCGGACGGATCCGAACGGGAGACAGGCGGGGAGGGGGCTACCTTCCCCGCCTGACGCCGCGCCCCAGGCCGATCTGCTTGGCGAAGTCCGATCGTCGCGCGGCGTAGGCCGGCGCCACCATGGGGTAGTCCGGAGGCAGGCCCCATTTGCGGCGGTAGTCCTCGGGGCTCATGTCGTACTGGGCGCGCAGGTAGCGCTTGAGCATCTTGAGCTTCTTCCCGTCCTCCAGGCAGACGATGTAGTCGTGCTGCACCGAGCGGGCGATGGGCACTGCGGGGCGCTGGCGCTCGCGAGGGGCGGCGGGTGCGGATCCGAGCCCGGTGAGGGCGCTGTGAACCTTGCCGATCAAGTCCGGCACCGCCGCCGCGGAAAGCGGATTTTGGCCAACATAGGCGGCCACGATGTCTGCGCTCAGCCGCAGAAGGTCACTCGCGGACTCTTCGTCCGTCTTGCGGTCGTCACCGCTGGCGGAAGTCATTTACTACGCCCTCTCAAAGACACTGGTCCCCCAAAGGGTCCAAACCGCTGAAGTTGAAGTCGGTTCCATGGCGATTGTCGGGCGAGGGCGGTTGATCGCGCCGGCAAAGGGGGTAGAGAGAGCGCCATCCCCGCAGCAGCTCCAGGAGGCGAGTCTTGACCGCCACCGCTCCCGTTTCCGCAAAGCCCTCGAACGACGTCGCCGAGGGATTCTTCTCGGCCAGCCTGGCGGCCGCCGACCCGGCCATCGCCGGCGTGGTGAGCAAGGAGCTGAAGCGGCAGCAGGGGCAGATCGAGCTGATCGCGTCCGAGAACATCGTCTCGCGCGCGGTGCTGGAGGCCCAGGGCTCAATCCTGACCAACAAGTACGCCGAGGGCTATCCGGGCAAGCGCTATTACGGCGGCTGCGAAGAGGTGGACCAGGCCGAGCTGATCGCCATCGAGCGGGCCAAGCAGCTGTTCGACGCCAAGTGGGTCAATGTTCAGCCGCACTCCGGCTCGCAGGCCAACCAGGGGGTCTTCATGGCCCTGATGCAGCCCGGCGACACGTTCATGGGGATGGACCTGAACGCCGGCGGCCACCTGACCCACGGCAAGTCGGTCAACCAGTCGGGGATGTGGTTCAAGCCGGTGGCCTACACGGTGCGCACCCAGGACCAGATCATCGACTATGACGGCCTGGCGGAGCTGGCGCTGGAGCACAAGCCCAAGCTGATCATCGCCGGCGGCAGCGCCTACAGCCGCGTGATCGACTTCGCCCGCTTCCGCGAAGTGGCCGACAGCGTCGGCGCCTATCTGATGGTGGACATGGCCCACTTCGCCGGCCTGGTCGCCGCCGGCGAGTTCCCCAACCCCCTGCCGCACGCCCACGTGGTGACCACCACCACCCACAAGACCCTGCGCGGCCCGCGAGGCGGGATGATCCTCAGCAATTCGCCCAAGCTGGGCAAGAAGATCGACGCGGCGGTGTTCCCGGGCATCCAGGGCGGCCCGCTGATGCACGTCATCGCCGCCAAGGCGGTGGCCTTCGGCGAGGCCCTGCGGCCGGAGTTCAAGACCTATGCGCGCCAGGTGATCGCCAACGCCCGCGCCCTGGCCGACGAGCTCGGCAAGGCTGGCATGAACATCGTCGCCGGGGGCACCGACAGCCACCTGATGGTGGTCGACCTGACGCCCAAGAACGTCACCGGCAAGGCGGCCGAGGACAGCCTGGAGCGCGCCGGCATCACCTGCAGCCGCTCGACGATTCCCTTCGATCCTCGGCCGCCGATGTATTCCTCGGGCGTGCGCCTGGGCACCCCGGCGGGCACCACCCGCGGCTTCGGCGAGGCCGAGTTCCGCAAGGTGGCCGGCTTCATCGCCGAGGTGGTCGATGGGCTTGCCGCCAACGGGGAAGACGGAAACGGGGCCGTCGAGGCCAAGGTGCGCAAGGACGTCCTGGACTTGACCGCAAGGTTCCCGATCTACAATTGATAGTGTGACTGCCGCTGGAGGAGGGGCACATCATGCGGTGCCCATTCTGCGGCCACCCGGAAAGCCAGGTTAAGGACAGCCGCCCATCGGAAGACGGGGCGGCCATTCGCCGTCGGCGCCTGTGCCCGGAATGCGGGGGCCGGTTCACCACCTTTGAACGCGTCCAGCTTCGCGAACTGACCATCCTGAAGCGGTCTGGGCGGCGCAATCCCTTCGACCGCGAGAAGCTGGTGCGCTCGATCGCCGTGGCGACGCGCAAGCGGCCCGTCGATCCCGAGCGGGTCGAGCGGATGATCAACGGCATCGTCCGCCAGCTGGAGAGCCAGGGCGAGACCGAGCTGCCGTCCAGCGTCGTCGGCGAGATGGTGATGAAGGCGCTGAAGTCCCTCGATGAGGTGGCCTACGTCCGCTACGCCTCGGTGTATCGTGACTTCCGCCAGACCGAGGACTTCGCCAAGTTCCTCAGCGAGGAGGGTCTCGCGGAAGAGGGCGCCGTCGAGGTCGACGACTGAGCCCCTCGCCGTGTTGGACGCCGCCCCCGGAAGCGGCGTAGTTTGCCCATCCGCTTCAACTGGAACCTTGCGTGATGCTTGAGGAACCGCCGCGAATCCTGGTCGTCGAGGCGCGATCGCTCGATCGCCTGTCCGACGAGCTGCTGCGCGGCGCGACGAGCGCGCTCGAGTCCTTCGGGGCGACCTTCGAGGTCATCACGGCGCCGAGCCCCTTCGAAATCCCGGCGGTGATCGCCATGGGCGAGGAGCACGGTCATCGGCCGGCAGGCGTTCGCTATGACGGCTTCGTGGCGCTGGGCGCCATCATCCGCGGCGAGACCTTCCAGTTCGAGGTCCTGGCCCAGGAGACCGCGCGGGGGCTGATGGATCTGGCGATCGGTCGGCGACTGGCGATCGGCAACGGCGTCCTCTTCACGGACGACGAGGCCCAGGCGCTGGCGCGCGCCCACACGTCGGAGGGCGACCGCGGCGGCTGGGCCGCGCGCGCCTGCCTGGACATGGTGGCCGTGCGGCGTCAATTGCTGGGCCAGGTTCGATGACGCCCGCCTTCGAATGTCCCGCGTCCAAGAGTAGCAAGCCATGACCAAGTCCGGCCGCCAGGCCCGTTCCGTCGCCCGCCTCGCCGCGGTCCAGGCCCTCTATCAGATGGAGGTGTCCGGCGTCGGCGCGGACGCCGTGGTGCGCGAGTTCACCGACCATCGCTTCGACCGCGACATCGAGGACGTGCGCCTGGCCGAAGCCGACGAGGCCTTCTTCGCCGACCTGGTCAA
Source organism: Pseudomonadota bacterium (assembly GCA_018241335.1). Taxonomy (GTDB): domain Bacteria; phylum Pseudomonadota; class Alphaproteobacteria; order Caulobacterales; family Caulobacteraceae; genus Acaudatibacter. The sequence continues at coordinate 2,918 of JAFEEA010000027.1, read as the reverse complement.
GGGCGTGGTCGCCGAGCAGGGCCTGGTCGACCAGGCCATCGTCAAGCGCCTGGCCGAAGGCTGGCGACTGGAGCGGATCGACGCCACCGTGCGCGCGATCCTGCGCTCGGGCGCCTACGAGTTGATGCGCCTGACCGAAGTGCCGACCGAGGTGGCCATCGACGAATATGTCGAGATCGCCAAGTCGTTCTTCGACGGCTCGGAGCCGGGGTTCGTGAATGGCGCCCTGGACGCGATCGCCCGCGATGTCCGGGGGTGAGGACCGGCCGACCGGTGAATTCGCCGACATCGCGCGGCTCTATCGGCCGCTGACGCGCGGCGCGGCGGGGGCGCTGGCGCTGCTCGACGACGCCGCCGTCCTGCCGTCTCGCCCGGGCTTCGACCTGGTGCTGACCACGGACACCCTGGTCGAAGGGGTCCACTTTCTGCCCGACGATCCGCTGGACACCTTGGCGCGCAAGCTGCTGCGCGTGAACCTTTCGGACCTGGCGGCCAAGGGCGCGAAGGCCTTCGGCTATTTGCTGACGACAGCCTGGTCGCTGCGCTGCGACGAGGCCGCGCGCGAAGCCTTCGCGGCCGGCCTGGCGTCGGACGGCGAGGCGTTCGACATCGACCTGTTGGGCGGAGACACGGTTTCTACCCCCGGACCCCTGAGCGTGGGCGCGGCACTGCTGGGTTGGGTTCCGACGGGCCGGATGGTCCGGCGCGGCGGGGCGGCGGCCGGCGATCGCCTGCTGGTCAGCGGCGAGGTGGGCAAGGGCTGGGCGGGCCTTCGGGCGCGCCAGGGCGAGCTGGCCGATCCCGACGGCGACCTGACGCGGCTCTATCGGCTGCCCGAGCCACGACTTGCCCTGGCGGAGGTCCTGCTGACGCACGCCAGCGCCGCCGCCGACGTATCCGACGGGCTGATCGCCGATGCCGGGCATCTGGCGACGGCCAGCGGACTGGCGCTCGAGATCGACCTGGACCGCGTTCCTTTCCACGCGGCCGTCCCGAGTGACGCCGCCGGCCGTCTGGCCGCCGCCGCCGGGGGCGACGACTATGAAATCGTCTGCGCCGCGCCGCCGGGCGCGGCCGCCGCCCTGATCGCCGGGGCCGCCGAGGCGGGCGTCGCCTTGACCGACATTGGCGCGTTCGGGCCAGGGGCGGGCGTTCGGGCCACCTTGGGCGGTTCGCCTGTCACGTCGGCCCGCGCCGGCTGGAGCCATTTCTAGGAGCTCGTCATGTCGCAGAGCCAATGGACCGTGATCGACGACTACCTGACCGCCGCCCTGCTGCCGCCGGACGCGGCCCTGGACGCCGCCCTGGCCGCCAGCGACGCCGCCGGCCTACCTTCAATCGCGGTCGCGCCGAACCAGGGACGCATGTTGCACATCCTGGCCCGGTCGATCGGCGCGCGGCGTATCCTCGAGATCGGAACCCTGGGCGGCTACAGCACCATCTGGCTTGGCCGGGCCTTGCCGGCGGACGGACGGCTGATCAGCCTGGAGTTCGAACCGCACCACGCCGAGGTGGCGCGGGGAAACATCGCCCGCGCCGGCCTGGGCGATCGCGTGGAGATGCGCACCGGCCGGGCCATCGACAGCCTGCCGGTGCTGGCCGGGGAGCGCGGGGGACCGTTCGACCTGGTGTTCATCGACGCCGACAAGCCCAGCAACCCGGACTATTTCGCCTGGGCAATGAAGCTGATCCGGCCGGGCGGCCTGATCATCGTCGACAACGTGGTGCGCGGCGGCGCGGTGGCTGATGCGGCCAGCCAGGACGCCAATGTGATCGGCGTGCGGCGCATGAACGCCATGATCGCCGCCGAACCCCGGGCCGTCGCGACCGCCGTGCAGACCGTGGGCTCCAAGGGGCACGACGGCTTCGCCCTGATCTTCGTCACGGCCTAGGCGCCGTCGCGACCTGAGCGCAACCTTTGCGCAAAGGATCGCGCGCAGACTTCGGTCCATGCGCCGACTCGCCCTCTCCGCCGTTCTCCTTGCTCTCGCCGCCGGGCCAGCCCTGGCGGAGGGCGACGCCAAGACCAAGGGCGGGCAATACGTCGACCTTGCGCCGGTCGCCTTGCCGGTCGTGGTCAACGGCCGCATCGTCAACTACGTCTTCGTGTCCGTGCGGGTGAACCTCACCGGCGGGGCCAATGCGCCGAGGCTGCAGTCCAAGGAGCCGTACTTTCGCGACGCCCTGGTCCGCGCGGGCCATCGAACGCCGTTCACTCGAAATGACAATTACGCCCTGCTCGACGACGCCAAGTTGAAGGCGTCGATGTACTCGGCCGCCGTTGCTATCGCGGGGGCAGGCAACGTGGCGTCCGTGTCTATCCTCTCCGAAACGGCCAAGACGCACAGCGGTCTTCCCAGGCCCAAGCCCGCCGCCGGGCGCTGAACCTTAAGACATTCTTTCGGCCGCTTGCGCTGGGCGGAGGCTTTTGGCACCTTCCGGCGTCTTTTGAGGGGCCGATCGGGCGCCTCACCTACCCAAGGCAGGGAAACTCGCCCGGCCGCGGCGCTGAAGCGCAATGCGGTCCTGGCGCGCAATAAAATGTGAGGGGCGCTTAGAATGAATGTCTTAATGCTGGTGATCATCGCCGGCTTGCTGGCCGTCGTGTACGGCGCCGTCCAGACCGCATCGCTGATGCGGGCCTCGGCGGGCAACGACAAGATGAAAGAGATCGCCTCGGCGATCCAGGAAGGGGCCCAGGCCTATCTGAACCGCCAGTACACCACCATCGGCATCGTCGGTGCGGTGATCCTGGTGGCCCTGTTCTTCCTGATCGGGAAACTGGAAGCCGTGGGCTTCCTGATCGGCGCGGTGCTTTCGGGCCTCGCCGGCTTCGCGGGCATGCTGATCTCGGTGCGGGCCAATGTGCGCACCGCCCAGGCGGCCTCCGAAAGCCTCGGCAAGGGCCTCTCGACCGC
>JAFEEA010000279.1 GCA_018241335.1 Pseudomonadota bacterium | reverse complement strand
GCCGTGCCGGCGCAGCCGAAGATGACGGCGCTGGTCACCGGACGAAGCAGGTCTTGCCGGCCGCCTTCAGCTTGTCGCAGAGGGCGTTGGCTTCCGCCTTGGAAGCGAAGCCGGTGATGGCGGTGCGGTAGAGCGTCGAGCCGTCCTTGGCCACCGGCTCGACGTGCTTGCCCTTGCCGGCCATGGCGCCGGGCGCGATGCGGGCGGCGTCGTTCCAGCCCTTCTCCGCCAGGGCCTGGGACGAGAAGGCGCCGATCTGGACGAACGTCCCGCCGGCCGGTGCAGGGGCTGGCTTGGCCGCCGGCCTGGCGACCGGAACAGGGGCGTTGCGCGCCGACTTGTCGTCGAGGATGGAGGCGATGGTCTTGGGCGCGGGCTTAGCCGCCGGCTTGGCGGGCGCGGCGGGCGGCGAGACCGGCTTCACGCCAGGCGCCTGGGCGGTTGCGACAGGCGCGATCGGCTGGGCGGTCACCGGCTGGGCCGGGTGCGGCGCGACGGCCTGGGGCGCGGGACGCGGCCCAGGGGCCTCCGGCGGCGGGGCGAAGGTGGGCGTCGCGGCGGGAGCGCCGGGGGTGTCGTCCTTGTAGACCGAGAGGCCGGCGGCCGGGTCGGCGGGCTGGGCCTCCGGCGGCGGGGCGGTCTTGACGTCGCGCACCGGGGCGCCGACGGGCTGGGGCGCGTCGTTGGCGCCGCGCACCCCGCCGCGATAGACGAAGAAGGCCGCGCCGGCGGCGGCGACCAGGATCACCACGCTGACGATCAGGGTGACCGGCGCGGGGCCCGCGCCGCGGACGGGGCGGCGGGCGTCGAAGGCCAGGGGCGGCTCGGAGGGCGGCGTATAGGGCCCGCGATCGTAGTCGGACATGGAAAAACTGAGCTCCAGAGCAGCGGAAACGGAACGACCCCGAGGACAGCCCGAATCAGTACTCCGCCAGTCTAGCCCCAGACGTCGAGCTGGAAGAGCCGCCGGTGTTCCTCGATCGCGTACCGGTCGGTCATGCCGGCGATGTAGTCGCACACCACGCGGGCGCGCCCGGCCTGCTCCAGACTCTGAAGCCGGCCATACCATTCCGACGGCAGGACATCCGGTTCGGCCATGAACAAGGTGAACATGTCGGCGAGAATGCGGCGGGCCTGGCTTCGCGTCCTATTGACGCGCCAGTGCCGATACATGCGCTCGTAGAGGAAGGCGCGCAGCCGCGAGAGCTGCTCGATCATGTCGTGCGAGAAGGCCACGAGGGCGTTATCGAGCAGACGCACCTCGTCGGCCGAGTTGACGCCGGTGGCCGCGGCGCGCTTGGCGGTCTCGGTCATCACGTCGTCGACCATCGCGCCGATCATCCGCCGCACGGCTTCCAGGCGGATGAGGCGGTCGTCGAGGCTGGGATAGTCCTGGCGGACCTGGGCCAGGATCGGGCCGATCAGCGGCACGTCCAGGAGCTCCCAAAGGCCGAAGACCCCCGCCTCCACCCCGTCGTCGACGTCGTGGTTGTTGTAGGCGATGTCATCGGAGAGGGCCGCGACCTGGGCCTCCGCCGACGCCCAGGTGCCCAGGCGCAGAGGATAGTCGGCATCGTAGTCGGAGACCGCCTGCCACGAGGGGCGGACCAGCTTGTCCGTCACCGGCCCGTTGTGCTTGATCACCCCTTCCAGGGTCTCCCACGTCAGGTTGAGGCCAACGAAGTCGGGATAGCGGCGCTCGAGCTCGGTGACGACGCGGAAGGTCTGGACGTTGTGGTCGAAGCCGCCCCAGGGGGTCATCTGGCGCTCCAGCTCGTCCTCGCCGGCGTGGCCGAAGGGCGGGTGGCCGAGATCATGCGCCAGGGCGACGGTCTCGGCGAGATCGGCGTCCAGGCGCAAGGCGGTGGCCAGCGAGCGGGCGATCTGGGCCACTTCCAGGGAGTGGGTCAGACGCGTTCGGTAGTGGTCGCCCTCATGCGCCACGAAGACCTGGGTCTTTTCCTTCAGGCGGCGGAAGGCCGAGGTGTGGATGATCCGGTCGCGGTCGCGGGCGAAGGGGGTGCGCGTGGCGCTGTCGGCCCCGCCGAAGCGGCGACCCAGTGATCGGGCCGGATCTTCGGCATAGGGGGCGCGACGTCGGTCCTCTGAAATCATGCCGCCGAACTCATGCGCTTGGGAGCTCTCAATGTCTTCGCCTCTTTGCGGATGGCGCGGTCGCCCTCATATAGGGGCAGAAGGTGTAACCCAGCCATGACCACAACCGACGTAACCCTTTCGCCCGCGGCTGCGAAGCGCTTGCAGGCGATTTCCGCCGCCGAGGGCCGGCCGCTGATGCTGCGCGTGGCCGTGGAAGGCGGCGGATGCTCGGGCTTTCAGTACAGGTTCGACCTGGTCGAGACCGCCGAGGAAGACGACCTGAAGGTCGAGCGCGACGGCGCGGCGGCCCTGGTCGACGTAGTGTCGATGGCGCTGCTCAAGGGTTCGGAAATCGACTTCGCCGACGAGCTGGCGGCGGCCGAGTTCCGGGTGCGCAACCCGAACGCCAAGTCGAGCTGCGGCTGCGGCGTCAGCTTCTCGATCTGATCCGCCCCCCCGCAAATCACCGTAATTTACGGTGACGGGAGCAGCGGCGGCGGGGGTGAGCGCTGGCGATTCCAAGCCCTATTCGCATTCCATGCAAGGGGAGGGATGCGGCACGTGTTTCGATGTAGCCGACCCCGAGGCGCCGCGTGATCCCCCTCCCCCTTTCCGTCACCCCCGGGCGTCAGTCCCGGGGGCCCGTGAACGCGTGAGAGCGGGCGGCGCGTCCCGGAGGGCGCGCCGGGATGGGATGTTGGCCACCCTTTGGGTTCGGACCCTGTCTGCGCCGCTTCGCTGCCGCTCCGCGACCCTGAGGAAGCGTGCGTATGGGCCCTCGGCACGAGGTCGAGGGTGACGGATTGGGGTGGGTTGAGTCGCGGTCTTTGGGCCAAACGGGCGCGAACCCGTATTCGTCAGCCCCCCTAGAGCCGCGCCGTCAGTTCGCAATGCACCCCCGAAGGGGCGAAGCTGAGGGCCGCGGCGCCGCCCAGTTCGGCGGCGAGGCTGCGTTCGATCAGGCGCGAGCCGAAGCCGCGCCGCTCGGGCGCCATGACCAGGGGACCGCCCTCCTCGCGCCAGCTCAGCGTCAGTTCCGTACCGGAGCGCTTGACGCCCCAGCGGATCGCCACCCGCCCCTCGGCGGATGACAGGGCTCCGTACTTGGTCGCATTGGTGGCGAGCTCGTGCAGGGCCATGGCCATGGCCACGGCCTTGTTGGGCGGCAGGCGGACCCGGGGCCCCCGGATGGAGAAGCGGCCGTCATCGGTGCGGTCGTGCACGGCGATCATTCGCTCGACGACCTCGTCGAGGTTGGCGCCTTCCCAGTTCTCCTGGTTCAGGAGGTCGTGGGCGCCGCCGAGCGCCATGAGGCGCGAGGTGAAGAGGTCGAAGGCGTCGGCGCCGGCCACCGAGCGCAGGCTCTGCATGGCGATCGACTGCACCGTGGCCAGTGTGTTCTTCACCCGGTGGTTCAGTTCGTGGATCAACAGGCGCTGGTGAGCCTGGGCGCGCTCGCGCTCGGCGATCTCCTGGCGCAGGGTCTCTTCCACCGCCTTGTGCTCGGTGACGTCGACCGTGATGCCGATGACGCGGCGGGGTGCGCCGGAGATATCGCGCTCGGCGACGTAACCGCTGGATTCCAGCCAGCGCTCGCGCCGGTCGCCGCCCTTGACCCGGAACTCGAAGCGCCCTTCCCCCTTGGCGGCGATGGCGGCCATGCCGACGCTGACGGCGTCGAGGTCGGACGGGCGAACCATGCGCCGCCAGTCGCGCGCCACCGCCGCGTCGTTCCAGTCGGGGGGCAGCCCGACCAGGTCGCGGGCCGCGGCGAGGTCGATCCAGCGCAGGGGCCGCCCCGCCCGCCACTCCCAGGTCGCCGCCTTGGCCGCCTTGTGCGCCAGGCGCAGGCTGGCGTTGGTGGTGCGCAGGTAGCGCTCGTTGCGCTCGCGGCCGGTGACGTCGCGCAGCAGGAACGCCATGCGCCCATCTAGCGGAAGGGCGCGCACCTCGATCCATTCGTCTGACTTGAGCGGACGGGCGGCGACGAATTCCACCGGCTCGCGGCCGGCCATGGCGCTGCGCAGCTGAAGTTCGGCCGTCGACCCCGCCAGGTCCGGCTGAAGGTCCCAGAGGGTGAGGGCCGTGACCGGGTCGCCCTCGAAGCTGAGGGCCGAGGCGGCGGCGGGATTGCTGAAGCTCACCCGCCAGTCGGGCTCGCAGACGATCAGGCCTTCCAGGTTGGCGGCGCCGATGAAGGCCGCGCCGACGGCGGCGGCCAGGTCAGACGGCTGGGGCGCGGGCGTGGGGTGCGCCGGCTTACGCATTACTTCGTCCCTCCGCCCCCCGGCGGCGTATGCAACTTGGCGGCCCGGCGCGGCCTTGCGGAGGTCTCCCGTCCCCCGCCAGCGCGTCGAACCTGTAACATGGTCTCACGCTGCCGCTTTCCGGCAAAGCCCGTTCCTTGGTTAAGCGGTTAACGGTCGCAGGGGCGCGGCCACTTTCCCTGGGACGGCTGTGGCGGCATAACCGACGCATGCGTATCGCCACCTGGAACGTGAATTCCGTCAACGCCCGCCTGCCCACCGTGCTGCGGTGGTTCGAGATGGAGCAGCCGGACGTCGCCTGCCTGCAGGAGATCAAGTGCGTCGACGAGAAATTCCCGGCGGCCGAGTTCGAGCGCCTGGGCTACAACGTCGCCGTCCACGGCCAGAAGACCTACAACGGCGTGGCCCTGCTCTCGAAGACGCC
>JAFEEA010000278.1 GCA_018241335.1 Pseudomonadota bacterium | reverse complement strand
CCGATGTCGACCACCATGGAGCCGGTGGGTTCGTGGATCGGCAGGCCGGCGCCGATGGCCGCGGCCTGGGGCTCGTCGATCAGGCCCACACGGCGCGCGCCGGCGTTCAGGCAGCTGTCGTGGATGGCGCGGCGCTCGACGGCCGTGGCGCCCGACGGCACGCAGACCAGCACCTTGGGATTGATGAAGCCGCGGCGGTTGTGAACCTTGCGGATGAAGTGCTTGATCATCTCTTCGGCGACTTCGAAGTCGGCGATGACCCCGTCACGCATGGGACGGATGGCTTCCATGTGTCCCGGCGTGCGGCCGAGCATCATCTTGGCGTCGATGCCCACCGCGTGCACCTGCTTGCGACCGCCGACGTTGCGCAACGCCACCACCGAGGGCTCGTTCAGCACGATGCCGCGGCCCTTCATGTAGATCAGGGTGTTGGCGGTGCCGAGGTCGATGGCGATATCGTTGGAGATCACGCCGAACAGGGACGAAAACATTCAGAGCTCGGTGTTGTTGAGGCCAGGGAGGTACGCAAAGCCGCCTCGATGCCGGTCAGGCCGCGGGCGCCGCGCGTTCCCCTCCGTCGCGACTCCGCCATCCGCCGTCAGGCTCGTGGGTGGTGGCCTCCTGTGCCCCGCCCTCATGTCGATTGCAAGGCGTTTGTAACATGCTGTCCGCGCGGCGAATTGCACCTAGCCGAGGACGGCCGGAAGCGCGGCCAGGACGACGCCCGCCGCGACCACGACGGCCGCCCCGATCTGCCAGGCCGACAGCCTTTCGGCGAACAGCCGCCGGCCCGCCAGGGCGGCGATCGGCATCTCGACCACACCCACCGCGCGCACCGGACCGGCCGGCGACATGGCGAAGGCGGTGAACCAGAGGCCCGAGGCGGCGGCGCCGAAGAAACCGGCCGGCAGGGACGAACGCCAGGCCGTCACCGCCACCCAGAGCGCCCGTCGGTCGCGCGCCGTCAGCCAGGCCACCAGGGCCGCCGACTGCATGGCCTGAACGGTGAAGACGGTGATCTGGGCCGCCAACACCGGATGGCTGTGGTCCAGGCCGATCGCCGCCTGGCGATAGGCGTTGGACGAGATGGCGAAGCCCGCACCGGCCACCAGGCCCAAGAGCGCGGCGCTCCAGTCGCGTGGCCCGTCCTGGCCGCGCGGCCAGGCCAGGGAGAAGAGGCCCAGCGTGACCAGGCCGATACCCGCCCAGGCTCCCGCCGCGAGGCGCTCGCCGAAGGCCAGGCCCATCACCGCAGCCATCAGGATCGAGCTCTGCTGGAACGCCGTCCCGAGGGCGAAGCTGGACCGCCGCATCGACACCAGCATCGCCGCCGTCGCGGTGATCTGAGCCGCCCCACCGAGGGCGCTGGCGACCCAGAAGGCGGCGCCGAACGTCACCCTTGGGTGCGGCGTCAGTTCCCATGTCACGGCGACGAACAGGGCCGAGAACGGCAGGCCGAACAGGAAGCGCACCAGGGTTGCGCCCCACGGCCCCGCGCCGGCGAGCAGCCCGCGCTGCAGGGCGTTGCGGGCGACCTGCAGCGACGCCGCGCCGACGGTGATGGGTATCCAGAGCAAGTGAGAGACCTCGTCAGGGCTTGGCGGCGACGCGGTTCAGGTCCTCGACCTTCAGCGATCCGAAAAGCCCCCGGTTGATGGTGAAGTTGCCATAGAAGAGCCCGAGCTCCCCGTCGGCGAAGCGTCCGCGCAGCTGCACCGAGTAGAAGGCGCCGACCACGATCCTGTCCGGCACGTCCGGCGCCATGCGGCTGAGCGCGATGCAGTGCTCGGCGTCGATCGGCAGGGTCTCCGGCTGGGCGGCCTTGGACGTCCGCACCCGATAGGCCCCGCGCCTGGGCAGGGCCTTGGCCACCACCTCTGCGTCCGCCGACGCAGCGGCCTGGGTCTCGGTCACCCGCATCCGCTCCAGCCTGAGCACGCCCGCCGACTGCAGGTCCGCCCCGGCAGGCGCGAAGAAGCAAGGCTCGCCGCGGCGCAGCAGGGTGGCGACAGGGCCGGTCAGCTTGACGGCCATGGGTTCGTCCGCGGTCGTCGGCGCCCCGGCTGCCACCACGGAAATCGCTGGAACGATCAGGCCGACGAACGACCGGCGCCAGGGACGCGGCGCGGGCCGCGTCGAAGCAACGGTCGACATCGGACTCCCCCACCCTGCCCGCCGCGCGGGCCACCTCTCCCGTCAGCGAGACGGGAGAGAGTCGGCAGTCTGCGTCAGAATCCGCTGGCCGTCATCGGCGCCGGCGCGCTCTTTTCCTTGCGGGCCGAGAGGTTGTTCAGCGCGTTGACATAGGCCATGGCGCTGGCGGTCAGGGTGTCGGTGTCCGCCGCCTGGCCGGTGGCGATGCGCCCTTCCTCTTCAAGACGGACCGAGACCTGGGCCTGGGCGTCGGTGCCCTCGGTCACCGCGTGCACCTGGAAGAGGCGCAGGGTGGCGTCGTGCGGGGCGACCTTGTGGATGGCGTTGAACACCGCGTCCACGGGGCCGTCGCCGGTGGCGGTGGCCGACTTCTCGACCCCGTCGATGACCACGGTCAGCTGGGCTTCCTGCGGGCCCTCGGTGCCGGCGATCACGCGCAGCGCCTTGACCTGGATGCGGTCGGCGCCGCGGGCCAGGGCGTCGTCCACCAGGGCCACGATGTCGTCGTCGAAGACGTGCTTCTTCTTGTCGGCCAGGTCCTTGAAGCGGCCGAAGGCCTCGTTCAGGGCGTTCTGGCCCAGGTCGTAGCCCAGCCCTTTCAGCTTCTCGCGGAAGGCATGGCGGCCGGAGTGCTTGCCCATGACCAGGTTGCTCGAGCCCTGCCCCACGTCCTCGGGACGCATGATCTCGTAGGTCTCGTGGTTCTTCAGCATCCCGTCCTGGTGGATGCCGCTCTCGTGGGCGAAGGCGTTCTTGCCGACGATGGCCTTGTTGAACTGCACCGGGAAGCCGGTGATCGCCGAGACGTAGCGGCTGGCGCGGGTGATGTGCTCGGTGCGGATGCGGGTCGGGAACGGCAGGCGGTCCTGACGCACGCGCAGGGCCATCACCACCTCTTCCAGGGCGGCGTTGCCGGCGCGCTCGCCGATGCCGTTGATCGCCACCTCGACCTGACGCGCGCCCGCCTGGACGCCGGACAGGCTGTTGGCCACGGCCAGGCCGAGGTCGTTGTGGCAGTGGGTGGAGAAGATCACCTCGTCAGCGCCGGGCACGTTCTCGATCAGGTCGCGGAAGACTTCCGCGTACTCCGACGGATAGGTGTAGCCCACCGTGTCCGGGATGTTGATCGTGCCGGCGCCGGCCTTGATCGCCGCCTCGACGCAGCGGCGCAGGAAGTCGCGTTCGGTGCGGGTGGCGTCCTGGGCCGACCATTCCACGTCGCCGCACAGGTTGCGGGCGTGGCTGACCGAACCGGTCACCGCGTTCAGGACGTCTTCCTGGCTCATGCGCAGGATGTGGTCGCGATGCTGCGGGCTGGTCGACAGGAAGGTGTGGATGCGGCCGCGCTTGGCCGGGCGGATGGCCTCGGCGCAGCGCTCGATATCGCCGATGCCGGCGCGGGCCAGGCCACAGACGGTGCTCTCGGTAACGATCTCGGCGACGCGGCGCACCGCCTCGAAGTCGCCGTTGGAGGCGATGGGGAAGCCGGCCTCGATCACGTCGACGCCCATGTCCTCCAGGATCTTGGAGAGCTCCAGCTTCTCTTCCAGGGACATGGAGGCGCCGGGCGACTGCTCGCCGTCACGCATGGTGGTGTCGAATACGATGACGCGGTCGCGCTCAGACGCGGCCTGAGGGGCGGTTTCTACGGGGGTGGTCATGGGAAACTTTCTTCACGGTGGGACAGTCGGGCGACGGGTCATCCCCTGAGCGCCCTGCCGCGAAGGATCACGCAGCCAGCAGCGCCCAGGGGCCGCTAAGGCCCAGCGTGAGGAGAAGCAAGCTGTCGCAATGATTGCGCATGGCGACTGATTTACAGCGTCGACCACTTGCGCGCAAGAGACGTGCGATCCGACGCGAATTTGACCGCGATCGAGGTGAATAATTCCAACATACCGCGCGAGAAGCGATCAAAGCTGGCGCGCATGCCGAAGTCGCAGAATCAGAATCTCCGCGTCGAGGATTTCGTGGATCCCGACATGACCTCTGTCGAGACGGAAGGCGCGAGATCCCCCGCCATGACGCTCCCGCCAACCTTATCTGTTGGCGGCCGGCGTGGAAGCCCTGGGGAGCCGGACGTTGGAGTTCGAGGCCTTCGCGGCGCCCGGGGCCACGGCGCCCTATGACGGGCTACAGCATAGCGCCGGCGCTCTGAGAGATCAGCAGGGCGAGGGCGACCTCGGCGACCGAAGAGGCCAGCACGCGCCGAATTGGCCGATGGTCGGTTCGCCTTGCCAACGGACCGGGGCGGCTGGGCGCGACCCTCAACGTCGGCGACGGTCGCGTGCGCCTCGGCAGTGATCTTCTCAAGCCGACGAGCAAGTTGGCATAGTCAACCAATTGACCGTGAACCGCCGCGGACGAATGCGCCACACGCCCGGACTTCACTCACCACAGGAAGGCAGACGGCCGTGACAGCGACGAAGCCCGTGAACACATCCCTGGCGGCCACCCTGGTGACCGTGGCGGCGCTTGCCCTGGGCGTCGCCCTGCCCTCGCCTTCCGAGGCTCGCACGCCACTTAACCGCGAAGCCGCCCGCCGCGCGGCGATCGCCACCTTGATCGGCGACCCGTATGGCCAGACAGCCGCAGCGGTCTCGCGCACCATCGTCGGCCAACAGCTGATCGTCGACGACTACTGCCACACCACCAAACGG
>JAFEEA010000277.1 GCA_018241335.1 Pseudomonadota bacterium | reverse complement strand
CGCGGTGGGCAAGCAGACGCCGCAGGTTCCGCGCTGGCGGGCCACCTTCGTGGCCACCTGGCAGGCGACGCCGCGCCTGAGCCTGACGGCGGCGATGCGCTATTCCAGCCGCGTCTTCGCCACTATCGACAACAGCGACCCCGTCACCAACACCTACCAGGGCTTCGACGGCTATCTGGTGGGCGATCTGCGGGCGGCCTGGAAGGTCAGCGACCACGTCACCGCCGCCCTCGGCATCGATAACATCGGCAACCGCGACTACTTCCTCTTCCACCCCTTCCCGCAGCGGACGGTGGTGGCCGAGCTGAAGTGGACGCTTTAGGAGCCCAGCCCATGAAGACGTCCATCCTCATCCTGGCGGCGGCCGCGTTCGCCGCGATCGCCGCGCCGGCGGCCGCGCACGTGGTGCTGAGCGTGCGCCAGGCGCCGGCCGGCAGCTACTACACCGGCGCCTTCCACGTCGGGCACGGCTGCGCCGGCTCGGCGACCACCGCCCTGCGCGTCGAGATTCCCGCCGCCATCACCGGGGCCAAGCCCCAGCCCAAGCCTGGCTGGACGCTGGAGATCGAGCGCGCGCCTCTGGCGGCGCCGGTCAAGGGCGAGGGCGGCGAGACCATCACCACCCGCGCCGCGGCCTTCACCTGGCGCGGGCGCCTGCCCGAAGACGAGTTCGACGAGTTCGCCATCACCGCCAAGCTGCCGGCCGAGGCGGGGGTGCTGACCTTCCCCGCCGTCCAGACCTGCGAGCAGGGCGAGACCCGCTGGACCGATCCGCCGGCCGCCCCTGGCCAGCCCCGCTCCCCCCATCCCGCGCCGACCCTGACCGTCACGCCCAAGGCCGACGACGGCATGGCCGGCATGGACATGTCGCACCACTGACCCCCGACCCAAGGACCCCTGACCGATGAGAACCCTGACCTTCGGCGCCGCCCTAGCCGCGGCCTGCCTCACCGCCGCCGCAGCCCCGGCCGCAGCCCCGACCATCGCCGCCAGCGGCGCCTGGGCCCGCCCGACGCCGCCCGGCGCGACGACGGGGGCCGTCTATTTGACCCTGACCAACCACGGCAAGGCGCCCGACGCCCTGATCTCGGCGACCAGCCCGGCGGCGGCCAAGGTGGAGTTCCACTCCATGTCCATGGCCGGTGGCATCATGCGCATGGCGCCCATCGCCGGGCCGCAGGCGATCGCCCCCGGGGCGTCGCTGAAGTTCGGACCGGGCGGCAGCCACGTGATGCTGATCGGGCTGAAGGGCCCGCTGAAGGCCGGCGCCCACGTGCGACTGGTGCTGACCTTCGCCAAGGCCGGCGCGGTGACGGTCGACGCCCCGGTGCGCGCGGACGCCCCGGCGGCCGATCCCATGGCGGGGATGAAGATGTAGCCGGCTCTCCGCTGGAGCCCCCTTCCCCGGTTTCGCCTGTACTTCCCCCAAGGGGGGAAGAGAACGGATATCGCCCGGCCCGCTCTCCTCCCCCGTTGGGGGAGGGGAACCGCGAAGCGGTGGAGGGGGCTTCAGCTTGGCGCCAGCGCCCCCTACCGCCCCGTGAACACCGGCGCGCGCTTCTCCAGGAAGCTCTTCACGCCCTCGCGGTGATCCTCGGTGGCGAACAGGGTGTAGATGGTCTCGATGGCCCAGGCGCCGATCTCGCGCGGGTCGCCGGGGCTCGTCTTGCGCAGGCCCTGCTTCATGTAGCGCAGAGCGAGCGGCGCGTTGGCGGCGATGCGGCCGGCCAGGGCCATGGCGGCGGGCAGCAGCTGGTCGTGGGCCGTCACCTGGCTGACCAGGCCGATGCGCCCCGCCTCGGCGGCGTCGATGGGATCGCCGGTGAACAGCAGCTCGGCCGCCTTGGCCTGGCCGACGATGGCCGGCAGCTTCCAGAACCCGCCCACGTCGCAGACCAGGCCCCGCTTGATGAAGAGCTCGGCGAACACGGCCTTTTCCGAGGCGATGCGGATGTCGGCGTAAAGCGCCAGCTCCATGCCCCAGCCGACGGCGGCGCCGTTGACGGCGGCGATCACCGGCTTGTCGCACTCGATGACGGCCATGGCGGCGGGGGTCGGCTCGAAGCGGATGCGGCGCTGGGCGGGGGCGGCGCGGGCCTCGCCGGTCATCATCTCCTTGACGTCCTCGCCCGAGCAGAAGGCCGGATCGGCGCCGGTGACCACCACGCACCGCGCCTCGGGGTCCGCGTCGGCATGGCGGAAGGCGGCCTCGATCTCGGCGTAGGCGCGCGGATTCAGCGCATTGCGCCGCTCGGGGCGGTTGATGGTGATCCGGGCGACGTGATCCTTCACCTCGTAGAGCACGCAGGTGAAGTCGGCGGGCGCAATCTGGGCCATGGGCGTGTCTCCTCTTGGCCGGTCCCCGCGTAAGCCTGCTAAGGGTTCCGGCCAGTGCGGCACAGTGAGCCCGCAGATCACTTTGGGGAAGGCAATGGCCGATCAGGATCCAGCGGCGGTTTCCGTGGGCGAGGTGCGGGCCGCGCACCGCTTCGACGAGGCCAGGCTGGCCGAATGGCTGGCGGCCAATGTCGAGGGCTTCGCCGGGCCGATGACGGTGAACCAGTTCAAGGGCGGCGCGTCGAACCCGACCTTCCTGATCACCACCCCGGCCAAGCGCTATGTGATCCGCAAGAAGCCGCCGGGCCAGCTGCTGGCCAGCGCCCACCAGGTCGACCGCGAATACCGGGTGATGAAGGCCCTGGGCGCCACCGGCTTTCCGGTGCCGGTGATGCGCGCCCTCTGCCAGGACGAGAGCATCATCGGCACGGTGTTCTACGTCATGGACTTCCTGGAGGGCCGCATCTTCCGCAACGCCCGCCTGCCGGGCATGACGCCGGCCGAGCGCACGGCGATCTATGACGAGCTGGGCGCGGTGATGGCCCGCCTGCACGGGGTCGACTACGAGGCCATCGGCCTTGGCGACTACGGCCGGCCCGGCAACTACTTCGCCCGCCAGATCGACCGCTGGACCAAGCAGTACCGCGGCGCCGAGACCGAGCGGATCGAGGCCATGGAGCAGCTGATCGAATACCTGCCCAAGCGCATGCCGGCCGACGACACCACCACCATCGCCCACGGCGACTACCGGCTGGAGAACGTCATGTTCCATCCCACCGAGCCGCGCATCATTGCGGTGCTGGACTGGGAGCTGTCGACCCTCGGCCACCCGCTGGCCGACCTCGGCTACAACTGCATCCTCTGGCATTCGCGCTCGGAGAGCTGGGGCACACTGGACGGCATCGACCTGGCCAGCTCGGGCATCCCGACGGAAGAGGAATACGTCGCCGCCTATTGCCGCCGGACGGGGCGCGATCGGATCGAGGACTTCAGCTTCTACCTGGGCTTCTCGATCTTCCGGCTCGCCTCGATCGGGCAGGGTGTCTACAAGCGTAACCTCGACGGCATCGGCAATTCCGACGCCAGTCCCGACAACTCCGGGACGAGGCTGCTGGCCGAGACCGCCTGGGCTGTGCTGCAGCGTTGAATATCTGCGTTCTTTGGTCGCGACCGCCGCGCCGACGTCCCGGAATTAGGGCCCTGTAAACCAAGCCGGCCTTCCTTCGACCCATGTCGAGGGCGCAACCGGCTCGCGGCGACCCGCGTCCTGTAACCGTCGTCCCGGCCATCACCATCGGAATTGTCAGCCTCGTCGCGGCCTGCGGGTTCGCGGCGCGGCCGCTGGACGCCCATCAGGCGGCCGGCGTCTTTCCGCCGTGGTGGTCGCGCGAGCGGGCGATGGACGCCGCTTCGCGCGCCGGCCCGGTCAGCGCGGCTGGGCGCGCCCCGTTCATCCTCGTCGTCCGCTCGTCGGACGGCGACGTCGCCGCCCGCCTGCGCAAGGCCGGCGCCCTCTTCGTCTTGGATCCAGGCCTGGCCCGCGCCTGCGGGGCCTGAAGGAGTTATCGCATGTTCGCCACGCTCGATGAGCAGAGGGAATTCGGCAGCCGCCTGCTGGTCGGCCTGCTGTGGGTCATGGCCATCGTCGTGGCCGGCGCGGGGATGGCGCTGCATGCGCCCTGGCCCTGGATGACCGCCGCCGCGGCCGCCCTCGCCGGCGCGGCGACCCTGGCCTGGCGCGCCGATCCGCACGGCGGCGGCTCGCGCCTGGCGGTGTCGGTGGCGCTGATGGGATCGGTGTCCCTGCTGGTGGCGGCCTTCAGCGGCCACGCCTGGCAGATCGACACCCACATGGCCTACTTCGCGGCCCTGGCGGTGCTGGTGGTCTATTGCGACTGGCGCGCCATCCTGGCCGGCGCCGTCACCGTGGCCGCGCACCACCTGGTGCTGAACTTCGTCCTGCCCTCGGCGGTGTTCCCAGGCGGCGGGGACCTGGGCCGCGTGGTGCTGCACGCGGTGATCCTGGTGGCCGAGGCCGCCAGCCTGATCTGGACCTGCCTGAGCGTGGCGGGCCTGTTCACCGTCGCCCATCGCACCACCAACGCCGCCCAGGAGGCCCGCGTCGCCGCCGAGGACGCCACCCGGGCGGTGGAGGAATCCGGTCGCCAGAGCGCCGCCGCCGCCGAGGCGCGCCGCCAGGAGCGGGCCAAGACCGAGATGGAGCAGCAGGCGGTGGTCAAGGGCCTGGCCGGCGCGCTGCGCGCCATGGCCGAAGGCGACCTGCGGGTGCGCCTGACCGAACGCTTCGCCGAGGACTATGAGGTCCTGCGCCAGGACTTCAACAGCGCCGTCGCCAAGCTGGAGGAGGCGCTGAGCGAGGTGGCCGTCAACACCCACGGCATCGACGCCGGGGCGGACCAGATCGCCGACGCCTCCGAGCAGCTGTCGCGCCGCACCGAACAGCAGGCCGCCAGCCTGGAAGAGACCGCCGCCGCCCTGG
>JAFEEA010000276.1 GCA_018241335.1 Pseudomonadota bacterium | reverse complement strand
CTGCTTCAGCCGGATCGCCGCCGACAGGCCGGCGGGGCCGCCGCCGACGATGACGACGTCGTACTCCATGGCTTCGCGTTCCACGGCTTCGCTTCCGACGTCTTCGCTCATCTCGCCCTCTCGGTCCTGGTCTCTAGCCCGTTTGATGGACTTAATCGAAGCCAAGGCCCAGCCGGTCAAGGACATTCCGCCGACCGGGCCGCCGACCGGGCCGCCGACCGGGCCGCCGACCGGGCCGCCACCCTGGCCCGCGCGAGACATTCGCCGAGCGCCCCTCCCCCGCCCCGCCGCGGGGATGCTATGAGGGGCCATGACCTTCGACATCCGCGCCGTGGAGAGCCTGATGGCCTTTTGGGCCGACGCGGGCGTGGAGGTCGCCTACGCGGACGAACCGGTGGATCGCACGGTCCAGACCGCCGCGCTCC
This sequence comes from Pseudomonadota bacterium, assembly GCA_018241335.1. Taxonomy (GTDB): domain Bacteria; phylum Pseudomonadota; class Alphaproteobacteria; order Caulobacterales; family Caulobacteraceae; genus Acaudatibacter. The sequence goes on along the minus strand of JAFEEA010000276.1, from coordinate 4,416 downwards.
TGAAGACCAAGGCCGAGGCGCCGACGGGTCGCCGGACGGTCCAGGCCGCTCCGGCCCCCGCGGCGCGCAAGATGACCTTCGCCGCCCCCGTGGCCACGCCGCCGCCTCCGGCCGCCGAGGATGCGCGCCGCCTCGCGGCGGCCGCGGGCGACCTGGACGCCCTGGCCAAGGCGATCGCGGACTTCGACGGCTGCGGCCTCAAGTTCGAGGGCGCGCGCCAGGCGGTGTTCTCGCGCGGGAACCCGGACGCGCCGGTGATGATCATCGGCGAAGGCCCCGGCGCCGACGAGGACGCCCAAGGCGCGCCCTTCGTGGGGCGCGCGGGCAAGCTGCTGGACCGGATGATCGCCGCCGCCGGCCTGGAAGACCGGGTGTTCATCACCAATACGGTGTTCTGGCGTCCGCCCGGAAATCGCACGCCCTCGCCCGACGAACAGCTGGCCTGCGCCCCGTTCCTCGAGCGCGCCATCGCCCTGGTGAAGCCCAAGGCGCTGCTGCTGGCCGGCGGCGCCTCGGCCAAGTCCGTTCTCAAGCAGACAACGGGAATCCTCGCCCTGAGGGGGCGCTGGTTCGAGTGGAAGTCCGAGGACGGAAGCCTGGAGATCCCGGCCATGCCGACCCTGCATCCCGCCTTCCTGCTGCGCCAGCCGGCGGCCAAGAAGAAGGCCTGGGAGGACTTTCTGACGCTGACCGAGAGGGTTGATCGACCCGACCGGCCTGCGTAAGACTCCCAGAATCGAGAACAGGGCCGCGCGGTTGTCCCAAACCCAACGCATGGGGGGCTTCGGCCAGACGCGCACGAAATCGGCATGACAAAGATCCGGGCGCTGCTGGCGGTTGGCTTCGCGACTCTTTCACTGGTCGCCTCATCCTCCGCCGCCAAGGCGGCGACTCTGGAAGCCCTCTCGGACAACGACGCCCGCCTCTACAGCAGCGCCTTCCAGGCCGCCGAGCGGGGCGACTTCGCCACCGCCGACGACAGCCTGGCGCACGTCAAGGACCCCTGCCTGGTGGGCCGGGTCCAATATCTGAAGCTGATCCATCCGACGGTCACCAAGAGCGTCTCCTACGACCAGCTCGTCGGCTGGCTCAAGTCCTTCAAGGACATGCCGGGGGCCGACCGCATCTACGCCCTGGCGCTGCGCCTGCGGCCCGCCGGCGAAGAGCCGCCGCCGCCGGAAACGGCCCTGGCCTCGAACCTGGGCGGCGACCGCGTCAAGAGCGCGCCTCAGTACCGCCCGGCGCGCGAAGCCTATTTTGACGGCAAGCTGGACCGCGCCCTGAGCCTGGCCAAGCGTTCGGGCGACGCCTGGATCGCGGGGCTGGCGTCATACCGCCTGCAGGATTTCCAGGGCGCCATGGGCTTCTTCGAAACCCTTGCCCGCAATTCCGGCGAGAACGACTGGGTGCGCGCCGGCGGCGCCTTCTGGGCCGCGCGTTCGGCCGACGCCCTGAGCCAGCCCGACCGGGCGCAGAGCTACCTGCGGATCGCCGCGGCCCTGCCCGACACCTTCTACGGCATGATCGCCGCGCGGCGGCTGACCCTGACCGCCGACCCCATGGGCGGGCTGATCCAGACCGCCCTGGCCAACGCCGGCCAGCCGATGTCCATGCGGCCGGTCAAGATCAACGCCTCGGGCCTCGACGCGCCGGGGGTGCTGCGCTTGGTCCAGACCGATCCGCGCGCACGCCGCGCCATCGCCCTGATGCAGATCGGCCGGCCGATCGACGCGGGCCTGGAACTGCGCAACGGCATGGCGCAAGCCTCCAGCGAGGACGAGCGGTCAGCCTGGGCGACGCTGGTCTACGCGCTGAACCCCAACCATCAGGCCAACGCCGCCATCGCGGTGCAGACGGTGGCCCCGGCGGTGCAGGGCGTGGTCTATCCCACGCCCCGGATCGAGCCGGCCGGCGGTTTCGTGGTCAACAAGGCCCTGGTCTATGCGGTGACCTGGCAGGAAAGCCGCTTCAATCCCATGGCGGTCTCGCCGGTGGGGGCGCTGGGCATGATGCAGGTGATGCCCGCCGCGGCCGCCAGCGTCACCGGCGACGAGAGCTTCAAGCGAGACGTGGTGCCCCTGTTCGACGGGCCGACCAATGTCCAGATCGGCCAGCGGTACCTCGCCTATCTGAACCAGCACGCCACCGGCAACGACCTGTTGCGCACCATCGCCAGCTACAACGGCGGCCCGGGCATGGTGGCGCGCACCGAGGCGCTGCTGGGGCCGGACGTGGACAGCCTGCTGTTCATGGAAAGCATGCCCTACTACGAGACGCGGGCCTATGTGCAGAAGGTGATGGCGGCGTACTGGGCCTACCAGCGCCAGTTCGGCGGCAAGACCGTCACCCTGGACGCCGCCGCCTCGGGCATGCGGATCATCGACGCGAAGCTGGACCGGTAGGGTCTCTCGCGGTCAGGCACCGCCTCGCCATTCCCGTCATCCTCGGCCTTGTGCCGAGGACCCATGAACACATGAGACCGTGTGGCGCGCTTCGAAGGGCGCGCCAGGGCAGAGCCGCCGGTGAGCCCTGGCCACGCTCCGCTGCCGCTCGCGACTTCGCTTCACGAGATCATGGATCCTCGGGACTGCCGCCCGAGGATGACGGAGGGGGGATTGCTCCGGTCAGCCCTCACCCGCCGATCAGGATCGGCAGGCGCCGGGTGGGTTTGCCCGCGCGCCGCAACAGGCCCGCCACGCCCTTGTCGGTGACCTGGAAGCCGCTGGCGCGCTCGTAGCGCAGGCGGGCGATCAGCAGGGCCTCGATGCGCGGCGCGGGGAGCAGGCCGCGGCGCTGCGGCGCCGGCAGGCCGATGGCCTCGGCGTGCCGCTCCAGGTGCAGCGTCACCTGTCGCTCCCAGCCCGGGAAGAGCACCGGGCGCGGCGGCAGGACCATCAGCCACTGGCCCTTGGCCGCCAGGGCCGCTGCCGCCAGCCGTCCGCCCAGGCCGCCGCCCGCCCCGACGCGGCGGGCCCCGGCATCTTCGAGAATTTCCAAGGTGGCGTCCGTCGAGCCGGCGTCGGCCGCCAGCACCTCACGCACCAGGCCGTCGACCGCCGCCGGCACCAGGTCAGCCAGGGCGTTGCCCAGGGTGGCCTCATCGTTCAGCGTAGGCAGGATCACGGAAATCATCGGGCGCTTAGACCGGGGTCGGCGGCGCCGGTCAAGTGTTCTTGTTTTGTTTCCCTCGATCCCCTAGGGTGCCGCCATGCCCGGAGCCAAGCCCATGGCCCGCGGACGGGGCGCGGTGTCGAACGCCTCGGGCCGCTTTGAATCGATGTCGCGCGAGGATTTCGACGACGGCTGGACCGAACTGGACGAGGCCCCCGCCCCGCTGCGCACCACCCTGACGGCCGAGAAGGCGCGGGTGATCATCGCCCGCAACGAGAGCCCGGATGTCGGTTTCGACCGCTCGATCAATCCCTACCGGGGCTGTGAGCACGGCTGCATCTACTGCTTCGCCAGGCCCACCCATGCGTACATGGGCCTGTCGCCCGGGCTGGATTTCGAGAGCCGGCTCTATTTCAAGCCGGAGGCGGCGCGGCTGCTGGAACGCGAGCTGTCCAAGCCCGGCTACGTGCCCGAGATGATCCACATGGGGGCCAACACAGATCCCTACCAGCCTCAGGAACGACGCCTGAGGATCACCCGGCAAGTGCTTGAAGTCCTGGCCCGATATCGCCACCCGGTGTCGGTGCTGACCAAATCGGCCCTGGTGGCGCGGGACATCGACATCCTGGGGCCCATGGCAGCGGATGGCCTGGCGCGGGCGGCGATCTCGGTGACGACCCTGGACCGGTCGCTGGCGCGGGCCATGGAGCCACGGGCGGCCACGCCGGAGCGGCGGCTTTGGGCGATCCGCCAGCTGACGGCGGCGGGCATTCCGACCACGGTGATGTTCGCCCCGGTGATCCCGGGCCTCAACGACCACGAGATGGAGGCGGTGCTGCAGCGGGCGGCCGAGGCCGGCGCCTCGGGCGCGGGCTATGTGATGTTGCGCCTGCCGCTGGAGATCAAGGACCTGTTCCGCGAGTGGCTGGACGAGGCGCGCCCCGACCGGGCTGCGCGGGTGATGTCGCTGGTGCGCCAGATGCGCGGCGGCCGGGACTACGACGCCCAGTGGGGCAAGCGGATGAAGGGCGAGGGCCCGATCGCCGACGTCACGCGGCGGCGCTTCGAGATCGCCAAGCGCCGGTTCGGGCTGGACGCGGAGCGGACCGCCCTGGACGTCACCAGGTTCAAGGTTCCGCCCAAGGCGGGGGACCAGATGGACCTGTTCGGATGAGCGGGCGATCGAACTCCGCTCTGTCATCCCGGAAAGGCGCGCCAGCGCCTTATCCGGGACCGCCGGAAGTGCTGACCGACGGCCATGGCCGGCGCATGCCGCGGTCCCGGATATTCGCGTTGCGAATTCCG
>JAFEEA010000275.1 GCA_018241335.1 Pseudomonadota bacterium | reverse complement strand
TCCGCCTTGGCGGTAGACGGTCAGGCCGTCGCTGACGAAGCGCGCCCCGGCCCCGCCGACGCGTTCGGAGTGGCCGATGTAGAGCCGCCCCTCGGCGCCCAGCAGCGGGGCGAACCGCGACCAGATGCGCTCCTGTGTCGGCTCGTCGAAATAGATCACCACGTTGCGGCAGAAGATGGCGTCGAAGGGTCCCTTGACCGGCCAATTGCCGATCAGATTCAGTTCCTTGAACGAGACCATCGAGCGGGCCGCCGCGCCCACGCGCCAGTCGCCGCTGCGGCCGTCGCGCTCGAGCCAGCGGTTGCGGGCTTCCGGCGGAATGGCCGAGATCAGTTCCTCGCTGTAAACGCCCTCACGGGCCGTTGCGAGCACCTTGGTGTCGATGTCCGTGGCCAGGATCTTGACGTCCAGGTTGGGGGCGTCAGGCAGCAGGGACAGCACCGTGAAGGCGATGGAATAGGGCTCCTGGCCGGTGGAGCAGCCCGCCGACCATAGCCGCATGCGCGCCCGGCCCGCCTTCACCGCCGCGATGCGCGGGGCCAGCACCTTTTCGCGCAGGTGGTCGAAGTGATGCGGCTCGCGGAAGAAGCGGGTGACGTTGGTGGTCAGGGCGTTGAGCATCGCCGACCGCTCGTCCTCGCCGCGCGGGCTGGCGACCAGGGCGCAGTAGTCCGCGAACGTCGACAGGCCGAGGGCGCGCAAACGCTTGGCCAGACGCGAATAGACCAGCGTCGACTTCGACTCCGAAAGCGTAATCCCCGCCTGTTCGTACAGGAGTTGAGCAATCCGGGCGAAGTCCTCGGCGGTGAAGGCGAATTCGCCTTCGACCAGTGCTGGCGCGTCAAGTTTTCTGGCGACCGCCTGGTTCATGCAGCCAGCGCCTCCAGTTCCGGCAGCAGGCGCTCGTTGGCGATCTCGCTGATCATGCGGCCTTCGACCGTGATCAGACCACGGACGAAACTCTTGACCTTGTCGCAGGCGACGTCCGGCGTGGCCTGGATCATTTCCTGGGTCACCGACAGGATGTCGGACACCGCGTCGACCAGAAGGCCGATGGTCCGCTCACCCATTCGCACGACGATGATGACCGAGCGCTCGGAGGGTTCGTTGCTCTGCAGGCCCAGGCGCGAGGCCAGGTCCATGATCGGCAGCACGGCGCCGCGCAGGTTGATCACGCCGCGCATGTAGTCGGGCGTCTGCGGCAGCGGGGTGGCCGGGCTCCAGCCACGGATCTCCCGCACCGACATGATGTCGACGCAGAACTCCTGCTCGCCGATACAGAAGGCGATGAACTCGCGATTGTCGAATGTGCTTTGCTGAACTGTCTCGGCCATGGATCTATTCCGCAGCGTGTAGAATGGGTTCGGGCGCCCTGGGCTCGCGGCGGCGCAGGGCCACCACGGCGTCGACGTCCAGGATCAGGGCGACGCGGCCGTCGCCCAGGATGGTGGCGGCGGCGATGCCGTCCACCTGGCGGTAGTTGCTCTCCAGCGACTTGATGACGACCTGGCGCTGACCCTGGATGGCGTCGGCCACCAGCCCGGCGCGGCCGCCGTCCTCGTTCTCGACCAGCAGCACCACCCCGTCGGTGGCCGGCATCAGGTCATTGCGGAAGCCGAGCACGGATCCGACGTCGACCAGGGGCACATAGGTGTCGCGCACGGCCAGGACCGAGCCCTGCGGGCCCAGCGCCTTGATCTCTTCCGACTTGGGCCTGAGGCTCTCGATGATCGCGGTCAGCGGCACCACCAGGGTGTGGCCGGCGACGTCGATGACCATCCCGTCCAGGACCGCCAGGGTCAGGGGCAGGCTGAGGGTGAAGATCGAGCCTTCGCCCGGGCGCGACGAAATCGAGATGCGGCCGCCCAGGGCCTGGACGCTGCGCCGGACCACGTCCATGCCGACGCCGCGCCCGGAGATGTCCGAGACCTTGGCGGCGGTAGAGAAGCCCGGCAGGAAGATCAGGTTGTCGGTCTCTTCGTCGGTCAGCACCGCGTCGGGCGAGATCAGGCCCTTGTCGATGGCGATCTGGCGGACCCGGCCGCGGTTGATGCCGCGCCCGTCGTCCTGAACCTCGATGACGATGCGCCCGCCACGGTGCAGAGCCGCCAGCCGGACGGTGCCCTCGCCGTTCTTGCCGGCGGCGACGCGGTCCTCGGGGGATTCCAGCCCGTGGTCGATGGCGTTGCGCAGCATGTGGGTGATCGGGTCGCTGAGGCGCTCGATCACCGTCTTGTCGACCTCGGTGCCCTCGCCTTCCATGACCAGGCGGACCTGCTTGCCGGTCTGGTTGGCGACCTCGCGCACCAGGCGCGGCATGCGCTGGAAGACGCTCTTCACGGGCTGGGCCCGGATGGCCATGACGCTGTCCTGGATGCCGCGGGTGAGCTGCTCGAGCTCATCCAGGCCCATGGCGATGTCGGACGACGGGGCGAAGCCGTGCTCGCCCACGCGCTGGGCCAGCATGGCCTGGTTGATCACCAGCTCGCCGACCAGGTCGATCAGGCGGTCGATACGTTCGGGATCGACGCGGATGGTGGCCTGGGGCTGGGCGGGCTCGTTGGCGGCCGCCTTGGGCGGCGCGGCCTTTGCAGCGGCGGGAGCCGGCGCGGCGGGCGTAGCCGCCTGGACGACCGGCTCTGGTGTCACAGGGGCCGGAGCCGCGACGACGGGCGCGGCGGCGACGGTCGGCAGAATTTCGTCCTGCGCCGGGGCGGCGACCACCGGCTCTGCGTTGATCTGGGCGATGAGGGCGGCGACGTCGTCCACCGGGGCCGCCTCGGCGGCCGGTTCGGCGACCTCTTCCTGCCCCTCCCGCACGATGGTCAGCTCGCAGTCGTCGCTGACGAATTCAAAGACGTCGCGGATGACCTCCTCGGCGACGTCCGTGGTCAGGCGGACGATCCACGAGAGATAGGCCGACTCCGGATCCAGGTGCTCGAGCGACACCAGTTCGCTGTCGTCGATAGAGACCTCGATCGGGCCCAGGCGCTCGAGCTCGCGCAGCAGCAGCGCCGTCTCGTTGGCCTTGGCGTAGAGGGCCGCGTGCGGATGGAAGGTAATGATCCAGGCCTGCTCGCCGGCCGGGGCCTCCTCGGCGGGGGCGTCGAACTCGGCAAGGTCGAGCTGCATGGGTGTGAAGCCGATGCCCAGCTCGTCGGTCGGGGCGGCGGGCGCGGCGGCGGTCGGCTCCGCGGCGAAGTCGTCAATGGAGATGGTCATCGGGGTAAAGCCGATGCCCAGTTCGTCCGTGGGTGCGGAGGGTGCGCCCGCGGGAGACTCCTGGGTCGGGGCCGGCGCGGCCGCCCCGCCCTGGCCGTTGATCCAGCCTTCCAGCTCCCCCACCATGGCCGCCGTGGCGGCCTCGTCGGGGACGCCGCCGGTGCGGGCCGCCGTGACCTGGTCGGCCAGGATGTCGGCCGCGCGCAACAGCACGCGAACAAGCTCGGGACTGGCCGCGATCTTGTTGCTTCGGACGTCGTCGAGCAGGGTTTCGAACACGTGCGCATAGCGAACCAGCGCCTCGAGTGCGAATGCGCCCGCGCCTCCCTTCACGGAGTGCACGGCGCGGAAGACCGCGTTCACGGTCTCGGAATCGCCCTCGCCGGCTTCCATCGCCAGCAGGCCGCTTTCGAGATCGGCCAGGAGTTCGTCGCACTCCTGGAAGAAGGTCAGCTTGATCTGCTCGAGTTCGTCCATGGAACCTAGGCCGCCACCCGCCGGATCGCTTCAACCAGCTTGTCGGGGTGGAACGGCTTGACGATCCAGCCGGTGGCGCCGGCGCGGCGCGCGCGGTCCTTCTTGGCCGGGTCGCTTTCCGTGGTCAGCACCAGGATCGGGGTGGCGCGATAGGACGCATCCTCGCGCACCGCCTCGATGAAGCCGAAGCCGTCCAGCTTGGGCATGTTGATGTCGGTGATGATGACATCGGCGCCGTTGGCGGTCAGCACTTCAAGGCCGTGTTCGCCGTCAACGGCCTCCACGACATTGAAACCGGCCTTCACGAGCGCCATGCGCAACATGTCGCGCATCGTGCGGCTGTCATCGACGGTCAGGATCTTCATCAGAAAGCCCCTCCAGCTTCCAGGGTCTCACCAAGGCGCCCGGAGGCGCCGAACAGACGTGCAGCCTCGCGGAACGCGTCCGACGGGCTTGAAATCGAAAAAGGCAGGCCGTCCTCGGCCCAGGCGCGCTGGGCGGACAAAAGGACCTGCAGGCACAGCCCCCCCAGGCGCTCCACCGACGAAGCGTCGATGTCCATGGCTTCCCCCCGCCTCTCGAGCAGCGACGCGCGCAGCGGCGCGGCGGCTCTCAAGTCCAGTACAGGGCTGAGTGTTAAGGATAAGCTCATGGCTAGAACTCCTGCCATCCGTCGTCGCCTGAAGTAGCCCCGAAGCTCGTTGCCACTTTCTGAACCATCGCGCGGGCGGGCGAGGCCGCGGGCGCGTTGCGATGGGTCGCCGCCCTCGGCGCCGGCCGGGCGTACCCGCCGCCGCCAAAGCGGAACCGCGACATCAGCCGGCCCATCTCGGACGACTCGGCCCTCAGGGCGTGGGATGCGGCGGTGGACTGTTCGACCATGGCCGCATTCTGCTGGACCATCTGATCCATCTGGTTAACGGCGACGTTGACCTGGCTGAGGCCGGTGGACTGCTCCTCGGCCGAGGCGGCGATCTCGGCGACCAGGCTGTCGATCTCGGCGACCTTGCCGGAGATGGACTGCAGCGCCTTGCCCGCCGCGCCGACAAGTTCGACCCCCTGCCCCACGTGCTGCGACGAGGCCGAGATCAAGGCCTTGATTTCCTTGGCCGCCTCGGCGGAGCGCTGGGCCAGGGCCCGCACTTCGGAG
>JAFEEA010000274.1 GCA_018241335.1 Pseudomonadota bacterium | reverse complement strand
ACGGCCAGAAGATCTGGACCTCCGGCGCCCAGTACGCCGACTGGTGCTTCTGCCTGGTCCGCACCGACCCCACGGCCAAGAAGCATGAGGGCATCAGCTTCGTGCTGATCGACATGCACCAGCCGGGCGTCGAGACGCGGCCGATCAAGCTGATCGCCGGGTCGTCGCCGTTCTGCGAGACCTTCTTCACCGACGCCATCGCCAAGAAGGAAGACCTGGTCGGTCCGCTGAACGGCGGCTGGACGGTGGGCAAGCGCCTGCTGCAGCACGAACGCTCCGGCCAGGGCGGGGCGCGGATGATGGGCGCCGGCACCTCGATCCCCGACCTCGCCAAGAAGTACGTCGGGGTCGATGAGGCGGGCCGCATTTCCGACAGCGACCTTCGCAGCCGGATCACCAGCCACATGATCAACGCCAAGGCCCACGTCCTGACGCTGCAGCGCGCCCAGGCAGAGGCCAAGGGCAACCTGAACCCCAGCGCCACCACCTCGGTGATGAAGAACTCGGGCACCTGGATCGGCCAGGAGCGCGCCGAGCTGACGCTGGAGATCATGGGCTCCCAGGGCCTGGGCTGGGAGGGCGAGGACTACTCGCCCGAGGAGCTGTCGGCGGTGCGCCAATGGCTGTCCGGCAAGGCGACGACGATCTTCGGCGGCTCGCAGGAGATCCAGAGCAACATCGTCTCCAAGCGCATCCTTGGCCTGCCCGATCCGCTGAACGCCGGCGCCTGAGGCCGGCGATGTCACACCGGAGGCCGGGCGGCGCCCGGCCTCTCCCCTCACCGGCCCCCTGCCCGGCTTGACCAGAAGAAGAGGCGTTTCCCATGCCCGACTTTGGTTCTTCCGATCTCGACGCCTTCCGCCAGACCGCCCGCCAGTGGCTGGACGAGAACCTGCCGGCGTCCCTGCGCAAAGACCCTGACGCGGCCGCCGAGGCCTTCGCCGGCCATGACGAGCTGACCGGCGACCTGGCGCTGTGGAAGGAGCGCATGGGCGCCAAGGGCTGGGGCGTACCCACCTGGCCCAAGCGCTATGGCGGCGGCGACCTGACGCCGGCGGAGGCGCGGGTGCTGGGCGAGGAGATGGCCCGCATCGGCGCGCGCAACCCCATCGGCGGCATGGGCGTGATGATGTTCGGCCCGACCCTGCTGGAGTATGGAAACGACGAGCAGCTGGCGCGGCACATCCCACCGATCGCCCGGGGCGAGCTGCGCTGGTGCCAGGGCTTTTCCGAGCCCGGCTCCGGCTCGGACCTGGCCTCGCTGCAGACCAAGGCCGAGGACAAGGGCGACCACTGGCTGGTCAACGGCCAGAAGATCTGGACGAGCGGCGCGCAATACGCCGACTGGTGCTTCTGCCTGGTGCGCACCGACCCCACCGCCAAGAAGCACGAGGGGATCAGCTTCCTGCTGATCGACATGCGGACCCCCGGCGTCGAGCCGCGGCCCATCCTGCTGATCAACGGCACCAGCCCGTTCTGCGAGACCTTCTTTACCGACGTGAAGGTCCCCAAGGAAAACCTGGTCGGCCCTCTGAACGGCGGCTGGACTATCGCCAAGCGCTTGCTGCAGCACGAGCGCCAGGGGATCAGCGGCGCCAACGCCGCCGGCGCGCCGGGCGTGACGCCGGGGCCGGCCCTGAACGAATTGGCCAAGGCCTATGTGGGCGTGGACGAGGACGGCCGCCTGGCCGACGCGGACCTGCGCGCGCGCATCACCACCCACCTGATGGAGGCCCAGGCCTTCGGCCTGACCGGCCGGCGCGCGGCGGCGGAGAACCGGACCAACCGGGGGCCGAGCGCGGTGTCGTCGATCCTCAAGAACGTCGGCTCCAAGGTCCGCCAGGACCGGGCGGAGCTGTCGGTGGAGGTGTTGGGCCACCAGGGCGTGGGCTGGTCGGGCGACGATTTCACGGCCGACGAACTGGGCGTGACGCGCGCCTGGCTGCGCGGAAAGTCCGGCACTATCGCCGGGGGATCCTACGAGATTCAGAACAACATCATCGCCAAGCGCATCCTGGGTCTTCCCGATCCGACCCGTTCCACCTAAACCGTGTTCATAGAGACTACGCATTCTTCGAGGAGACGTTTGAAATGGCTGATTTTGGAGGCGACACGGACGCCTTCCGCAACGAAGCCAAGGCCTGGCTGGAGGCGAATTTCCCGCCTTCGCTGAAGGGCAAGGGCGGCATGATGCAGGGCGAGGGGCCGGCGGCCTCCAGCCCCGACTTCAACGCCTGGACCAAGGCCATGGGCGAGAAGGGCTGGGGCGTTCCCACCTGGCCCAAGAAGTACGGCGGCGGCGGGTTGACCCCGGCCGAGGCGCGCGTGCTGCAGCAGGAAATGAACAAGATCGGCGCCTGGAACCCCATCGGGGGCATGGGCACCATGATGTTCGGCCCGACCCTGCTGGAATATGGCACCGAAGAGCAGAAGATGGAGCACATCCCGGCCATCGCCACCCAGAAGGTGCGCTGGTGCCAGGGCTTCTCCGAGCCGGGCGCGGGCTCCGACCTGGCCTCGCTGAGCACCAAGGCCGAGGACAAGGGCGACCACTTCCTGGTCAACGGCCAGAAGATCTGGACCTCCGGCGGCCAGTGGGCGGACATGTGCTTCTGCCTGGTGCGCACCGACAACACCAAGAAGCACGAAGGCATCTCCTTCGTGCTGATCGACATGAAGGACCCGGGCGTGGAAGTGCGTCCGATCCAGCTGATCGCCGGCGCCAGCCCCTTCTGCGAAACCTTCTTCACCGACGTGAAGGTGCCCAAGGCCAACCTGGTCGGCCCCCTGAACGGCGGCTGGGCCATCGCCAAGCGGCTGCTGCAGCATGAGCGCTCGGGGATCTCCGGCGGCGGCGGCGCGGGCGCGCGCGGCGGCGGCACCTTCGGCGTGGGCGGTTCTCCCGCCGAGATCGCCAAGGAGTACGTGGGGGTCGACGAAGCGGGCCGGATCGCCGACAGCGACCTGCGTTCGCGCGTGACGTCGCACGAGATGGACGCCAAGGCGTTCCAGCTCACCGCCATCCGCACGATGATGGAGGCCAAGTCGAACCAGGGCCCCAGCGCGGCGACCTCGATCATGAAGAACGCCGGCACCAAGGTCGGCCAGGACCGGGCGGAACTGATCATCGAGATCATGGGCCACCAGGGCCTGGGCTGGGAAGGCGAAGGCTTCTCGGCGGAAGAGCTGAGCTTCGTGCGCGGATGGCTGGGCGGCAAGGCCACCACCATCTTCGGTGGCTCCCAGGAAATTCAGAGCAACATCATTTCAAAGCGGATCCTCGGCCTGCCCGACCCGCTCAACCAATCGAACTAAGGGAAAGAAACGATCATGGCCGTTCTCACTGAAGAACAAAGCATGCTGCGCGACTCCGCGCGCACCTGGACCCAGGAAAAGTCCCCGGTCACCGCCTTCCGCAAGGTGCGCGACGCGGGCCTGCCGCTGGCCTACGACCCTGCCGCCTTCGCCGAGATGGCGGAAATGGGCTGGACCGGCGTCATCATCCCCGAGGAATACGGCGGCTCCGACTTCGGCTACCTGAGCCTCGGCCTGGTGCTGGAGGAAACCGGCCGCACCCTGACCGCCTCGCCGCTGCTCAGCAGCGCCCTGGCCGCCGCCAGCGCCATCATCCTGGGCGGCTCGGCCGCGCAGAAGGAATCCTGGCTGCCCAAGATCGCGGCCGGTGAAGCCGTCGGCACCCTGGCGATCGACGAAGGCCCGCACCACAACCCGTCCAAGGTCGCCGTGAAGGCCGCCAAGGCCGGCGCGGGCTACACCGTCTCCGGCGCCAAGACCTTCGTGCTGGAAGGCATGGCGGCCAATGTGTTCGTGGTCTCGGCCCGCACCTCGGGCGGCGACAACGACAAGGCGGGCATCAGCCTGTTCCTGGTCGACGCCGGCGCCAAGGGCGTGTCGCGCAAGGCGCTGAAGCTGGCCGACAGCCGCGGCGCCGCCAACGTCAGCTTCGACGGCGCGCCGGCGGAACTGCTGGGCGAGGAAGGCAAGGGCTACGAGCTGCTGGAAAAGGTGCTCGACCGCGCCCGCGCCGGCCTCTCGGCGGAAATGCTGGGCGCCGCCCTGCAGGCCTTCGAGACCACGCTGGACTACCTGAAGGTCCGCGTTCAGTTCGGCCAGGTGATCGGCTCCTTCCAGGCGCTGCAGCACCGCGCGGCAAAGATGTTCACCGACCTCGAACTGGCCCGCTCCTGCGTCGAGGCCGCCCTGACGGCCATCGACAACAACTCGCCGGACGTGCCGGAGCTGGTCTCCCTGGCCAAGGCCAAGATGGGCGACACCCTGCACCTGGTCTCCAACGAGATGGTCCAGATGCACGGCGGCATCGGCATGACCGACGCCCACGACGCAGGCCTCTACCTGAAGCGCGCCCGGGCCGCGGAAGCGACCTACGGCAGCCAGGCGTTCCATCGCGACCGCTACGCCCGCATTCAGGGCTACTGAGACGCGGGGCCATCAAGCACGACTTCGCACTTCACCGTGAAGGGCGAGGTCGCTGTCTAGGCCAAGCCTCTGAAAAGACTGAAAATGAGCCCCGACCGGACCCTCCGGCCGGGGCTTTTTTCTAGCGGAACAAAGGACCATGTCCTGGGTTGAGGGGACTGAACCCGAAATCCCGGAGGTGATCCCGTGCAAATCGACATGAGCAAGCCCGCAGACGTTGAGATGCACCTGTGGGACTGCATAGAGGCCCACAAGGTGGGCATGCTGAGCCTGGGCGGCGCGGTGCTGCCCCATGCCCAGCCGATGACCGCCTTTCCCGAGCGGACTCGGCGGCAGCTGTGGTTCTTCAGCCGCAGCGACACCGACCTGGCCCGCCATGCCCAGGAAGGCCGCTC
>JAFEEA010000273.1 GCA_018241335.1 Pseudomonadota bacterium | reverse complement strand
GAAGAAAGAGGTCTTGTCCATGATCGACGCGCCGGAGCCTGACGCCGCTCCCGAAACCGTCCAAGGACGTTCCAAGGTCGAGGCGCGCCGACAGCAGATCCTGGACGCGGCCTGCGATTGCGTTCGCCGCTCCGGATTCCACGGCGCCAGCATGGCCGAGATCGCGCAGGCGGCGGGGCTGAGCGTCGGCCAGATCTACCGGTACTTCGAGAACAAGGAGGCCATCGTCGCGGCCATCGTGGGCCAGGACCTGGCCGAGATGCGCGCCAAGTTCGCGGAATTCGAGACCGCGGGGGGCTCGATGGTCGCCACCGCCATCGAAAGCTGCGGCGACGCCGTGGAGCGCAACTACGACCCGGCCCGGGCGGCCCTGGTCCTGGAGGTTCTGGCCGAGGCGGCGCGCAATCCCAAGGTCGCCAGGATCGTGCGCGAGGCGGACGCGGTGGAGCGGACCCTGGGCCGCCGGCTGCTGGACCAGGTGCGGCCGGCGCAGGGGCGCAGCGAGGCGGAGACGGCGGCGCGCGGCGAGGTGCTGTCGATGCTGTTCGACGGCATGGCCATGCGCGCGGTGAACAACCCCGACGGCGACCGCAGCGAGATCGGCCGCGTGCTGAAGGCGGTGATGGCCTTCCTGCTGTCCGACCAGCCCCTGTCGCCGGCGGCCAGCGCCTGACGGCCGGCGCGCAGTTTGTAAGCGGTGCTGCAAATGTCGCGCCTGCAATAGGAGCAAATTTCCTGGCCAAGGGGCGAAAAGCATCGCATCCTCTCGCCTGCGTACGGAACACCCTCGAGAGTGAGCCGGCGCCGGAGGAAATCGATGTCGCTGCACCCCGTGCACGAAAGGCCCTTCAAGAGCGTGGTCGAACATGGGGCCTGTTTCGGCCTCGCGATCGGTCTCCTGATGGTCGCGGCCGTGGCCATCCAGTGGCTTCTCCACCTGGTGCCATGACCCCCCGGCGGCCGAGACCGCCGAACCTTCTCCACCCAGATAGGCCCGGCGATCCGGGCCCGCAACGCGGCGCGCGCCGGTTCCGGCGAGCCTGCTGACTCGCCCTGTCACGAGCCGCCCGGGTGGTAGGTCCGTTCGGTGTGGCCGGTGAGCTGGTCCGGGTAGAAATAGACGTCGCGGAAGTCTCCAGACGCATAGCGGCCGGCCTGGTCGCCGAAGTGGCGCGAGGCGGGATCGCCGCTTTCGCCGCCGGCGGTGACGGCGCGGGCGCGCACGCGCGGGCCGAACTCGACCACCGCCACGAAGCTGTTGCCGCGCGTGCCGTAGTAGCGTTTGGTCCCCGGATAGCGCTTGGCGCCGAACGAGGCGAGCGAGCCCCACTGGCCCGAGGTGAAGGCGATGGGGATGCTGGGGCCGTCGTCGTGGAAGGTCTGGACGATGGCGTCGTCGATGCGCTGGAAGCGGTTGAGCTCACCCCAGGCCACGCGCCAGGTCCCGTAGTCGGCGACCAGCCGGTCCGACGCCTTGGCCAGGGCCGCCAGCTGCTGGGCCGGCGGGGCGTGCTCCATCAGGTCATAGGCCGAGACGGCCTCGGGATCCGGGTCGGACTTGACCTGGAACCACAGGGCCTCGCCCCAGCCGACGGCGAGGGACGTGGCGACGCTGTCGGCCGCCCAGCGGTCGTCCCAGGCCTTGAGCACCGCGATCTGGTCGGCCAGCCTGGCCTTGTTGGGGTCGCTGTCGGGGCTGACCTCCCAGGCGTGGACCAGGGCCGGGATCAGCCGGGCGAAGGCCGGCAGGTAGGGGTCGAAGTCGATCTTGATGAGGCCGTCGAGGGTCAGCCGCCTGGCGTCCTTGAGCAGCAGGCCGGCGTGGACGCCGCGCGGATTCTCGCCGGCGGTGTCCATGTAGCGGGGGAAGTCGGCGGCCTTGGGGCTGGCGCTCCCCGAGACCGAATAGGGCCAGTTGTTGGAGTTGGCGATCCAGCCGGTGGCGGGGTTGAGGACGTGCGGGGTCTGCGCCATCGGGACGACGCCGCGCCAGTCCGTGGCCGGGTCCGCGCCGTCCACAGGCCTGGTGTAGTCGAAGCGGTCGTCGCGCCGTGGCAGGAACTGCGGGTGCAGGTAGGCGATCTGGCCGCTGTCGTCGGCGAAGACGGTGTTGTTGGACGAGTTGGCGGCCAGGCCGGCGACCTTCACGAAGCTGGCGTAGTCGCGGGCCTTGGTGCGCAGGAACGACTGCTCCAGCGCCGGGACCGGCTTGAACATCATGGCGAAGGCGATCCACTTGCCGCCGGCCTCGCGCACGATGGGGCCGTGGTGGGTGCGGTAGACGGTGAAGGCGCGGCGCTTCACCGAACCGTCGGTGGCCTTGTAGGGCACGCTGACGGTGGAGACCTGCACGGGCCGGAGCGCCGCACCGTAGCGATAGAACAGCTTGCCGCCCTTGCGGACGATGGTCTCGGCGAACTCGTCGACGTTGTCGGCGCCGGTCGAGGTGTGCATCCAGCCGGCGTGGGCGTTGAAGCCCTGGTAGACGAAGAACTGGCCCCAGGTGGACGCGCCGTAGGCGTTGAGCCCCTCGTCACTGGTCACCTGCGCCTCGGAGCGGAAGTAGAAGGAAGTGTGCGGGTTGATCAGCAGCAGGGCGTGGCCGTCCTGGGTGCGGGCCGGGGCGACGGCGATGCCGTTGGATCCGGTGGGCTCCTCGAAGACGGCGCCCTTTGGCGGGCCGAGGCGGGCGACCTGGTGGTGGCCGTAGAAGGCTTCCAGGTCGGCCAGGTCGATCCGCTCGATGTCGCCGCCGATGCTGCCCTCGGTGAATGACAGGGCCATCCAGGGCTCGAACCGCGTCAGGGCGCGCGGATGCGTCTGGGGATGCGTGGCCAGATAGTAGTTCAGGCCGTCGGCCCAGGCGTCCATCAGGGCCTTCAGCCAGGCGGGGCTTGAGGCGTAGCGGGCCTTGAGATCGGTCTCGTCGATGTAGAGGCGCTGGCGCAGGTCCTGCCAGATGGCCTTGTCGCCCTCGGCCAGGGACATCCGGCCGAGGTTGGTCAGGTAGTTGGCCTCGACGCGCGAGAAATCGTCCTCGGCCTGGGCGTAGATCATGCCGAAGACGGCGTCGGCGTCGGTGTGGCCCCGGACGTGGGCGATGCCCCAGTCGTCGCGGACGATGCTGACGGCGGCGGCCTCGCGGGCCCAGCGGGCGCGCTCGGTCTCGGCGTGGGCCAGGGTCGGCAGGGCCAGGGCCAGGACGAACAGGGCCGAGATGATCCGCAAGCGTTTGCCTCCCAATTGGTCGGTCAACGCTAGGGGGCCGGGCGCGCCGCGGCAACGGTTGGCAGGCCGGAGCCGAGGCGGCGCCCTGAACGAGGCGCCTAAGGCGGGGGCTCGGGCATCGCCGGTCACAGCGCCAGCAGTTGCGGGTCTCCGCCCTGGGCGGCGGTGTTGACGCTGAGGGCGCGTTCGACGGCGTAGCGCAGCAGGGCGTGGGGGCCGCCGGCCTTGGGGCCGGTGCCGGAGAGACCCTCGCCGCCGAAGGGCTGGACGCCGACCACCGCGCCGATGATCGAGCGGTTGACGTAGACGTTGCCGGCGGGAACCAGGGCCGCCACCTCGGCGGCGAAGGCGTCGATGCGGCTGTGGACGCCCAGGGTCAGGCCATAGCGGCGGCCGGCCAGGCGGGCGGCGACGGCGGGCAGGTCGGCCGGGTCGTAGCGGACGACATGCAGGATCGGGCCAAACACCTCCCGCTCCAGGAAGTCGGCGGAGGGGATCTCGGCGAGGACCGGGCCGAAATAGATGCCAGCGGCGGGCGCTTCGAGGCGGTGCAGGACCTTGGCCTCGCGCTCCAGGCGGACGAGGTGGTTCTCGAGGGCGACGCGAGCATCTTCGTCGATCACCGGACCGATGTCGGTGGAGGCCTGGGCGGGGTCGCCGATCACCAGGGCGTCCATCGCCCCCTTGAGGCGGGCGATCAGGTCGTCGGCGATCTGGTTCGGCACGAATAGCAGGCGCAGGGCCGAGCAGCGCTGGCCGGCCGAGCCGAAGGCGCTGAGCACCGCGTCGTCGATCACCTGCTCGCGCATGGCGGTGGTGTCGCAGAAGAGGCCGTTGAGGCCGCCGGTCTCGGCGATGAAGGGGAGGATCGGGCCCGGCCGGGCGGCGAGCGTCCGGTTGATCGCCCAGGCGGTCTCGGTGCCGCCGGTGAAGGCGACGCCGTCGACGCCCGGATGGGCGATGAGGGCGGCGCCGACGCTTTCGCCCCGGCCGGGCAGGAGGGCGAGCAGGGCCGGGTTGAGACCGGCGCGGTGGTAGAGGCGCACGGCTTCGGCGGCGATCAGCGGGGTCTGCTCGGCCGGCTTGGCGACGACGGCGTTGCCGGCGGCCAGGGCGGCGGCGACCTGGCCGGTGAATATGGCCAGGGGGAAGTTCCAGGGGCTGATGCAGGCGAAGACGCCCCGGCCGTGCAGCGACAGGCTGTTGGCCTCGCCGGTCGGGCCTTTCAGGACCTGGGGCCCGGCGAACTGGGCGCGGGCCAGGTGGGCGTAGTAGCGGCAGAAGTCGGCCGCCTCGCGCACCTCGGCGATTGCGTCGGGCAGGGTCTTGCCGGCCTCGTTCGAGAGGATGCCGACCAGGCGGTCGATGTCGGATTCCAGCGCCGCGCCCATGGCGTCCAGCACCCTGGCGCGGGCCTCGCCGCCGACGGCGTCCCAGGCGGCTTGACCGGCGCGGGCGGCGGCCACGGCGGCGTCGATGTCGGCGGCGGTGGCCTCGGACCAGTCGCCCAGCGCCAGGCCGCGGTCGATCGGGCTGCAGAGGACCTGGCGCTCGCCGCCGGTGGCCGCTCGTCCGGCGACGATCGGATGGGCCTCCAGGCGCGCCGACCGCGCGTCGAGCGCGGCGCGGGTCAGGCGCTCGCG
>JAFEEA010000272.1 GCA_018241335.1 Pseudomonadota bacterium | reverse complement strand
CTTCACGTACCCTATCCGCCGGCTACTCCGCCGGCCCCAAGTTTGACGCGGGGTGGAGCAGCCCGGTAGCTCGTCAGGCTCATAACCTGAAGGTCACAGGTTCAAATCCTGTCCCCGCACCCACCGATACGATATGGCCGTCTTGCGCAAGCAAGGCGGCCATTTCTGTTTCTATCCGCACGTCGAACTGACATTGAGCCTCAAGCGGCGTGACCACGACGCTGCGGATCAACGCCCGGAAGGCTTCTCGCGCAGCGACGGCGTCGGCCGATGCGGGAGAGGCGAGCACAAGCTCTAGACGCTCCACGAGTTCACGGTAGCGTTTGGCCACGCCCGGGTGCAGTTCGACGACCGGGTCGTCCGGCTGCTGGGCGAGCTCGGCCTCAAGCCTTGTTCGGTCGGCTTCCAGCGCCATCAGCCGGTCCTTCACGGCCGCCCCGGTCAGAATGCCGTCAGCGACCTGATCGACCAGGCGCCCGGCACGACGTTTGGCCTCGGCGAGTTCGCTCTCCAGCCTCACGCGGTGGGAGCGCTCCTCGGCGCGCCGGGCCTTGCTCGTGGCCTGGAATTCGAGGATCGCCGCCTCCACGACGGCGGGCTCGAGCAGGAAGCCGCGGATGGCGTCAGCGGTACGGGTCTCGATCTGCGCCGACTTCACGCTTCGTCCGTTGGAGCAGGCGCTCGCGCCACGTTCCCGTCGGGTAGAGCAGACCAGCCGACCTTCCGCGCCGCCGATGATCAGGGCGCCACCGCAGATCCCGCAGCGTGTAAGTCCCGAGAGCAGGCGCACTGGCCTCCGCTGACTCTCGGGTCGCGGGTTCTGAGGGCCCAGGGCGACTGCGGCATACCGCGCCTGAACCTTGTCCCACAGCTCTTCGCTGACGATCCGCAGTTCCGGGACCTCGGTCGTGACGGTCTGGTCGGGCTCTGCAAGCCGGGAGCGGCGGCTGCCGGTCTCGCGGCTCTTGGTCCAGGTTTGGCGGCCCCACACGAGGAGGCCGCGGTAGAGCTGGTTATGCAGCAGGCCGTTGCCCCGGGCGGCGTTGCCGTTGATCGTCGAGGCATTCCAAGCGCCGCCCCTGGGGCTGGCGTGGCCTTGCTCGTTCAGCCTGGCCGCGATGGCCCGTGGCGACATGCCGGCGACGTAGTCGTCGAACACCTGCCGGATTACCGTCGCCTCGGACTCGACGATCTCACGCAGGCCAGGAACCGGCTGGCCATGCTCATCGTATTCCCGCCTCGGGCAGTAGCCGTAGACGCGCCCGCCGGCGTGGCGGCCCTCTTTGGCAACGCCCACCAGACCGCGTCGGGTCTTGCGACCGATCTCCTTCAGCAGAAGGGCGTTCATCGTCCCCTTCAGGCCGATCGCCAGCTCCTCGACCTCGCCCTCTGAGATGGTCCTGATCGAGATGCCCAGGAAGCGGAGGTCTTCGAACAGCGTCGCAACGTCACCTTGTGAGCGCGAGAGGCGATCGAGCGCCTCGGTGACGACGACGTCGAACGCGTCATCGCGCGCGACCCGGAGCAGCTTGCTCAGGCCGGGCCGATTGGCCATGGAAGCGCCCGACAGCGCCGCGTCGTGATACTCGGCGACGACCTCCAGGCCTTCGCGTTCACAGAACGCACGACACGACGCCAGTTGGTCGGCTATCGACTCCGACCGCTGCATGTCGGTCGAGAAGCGGGCGTAGAGAGCAGCGCGCATCAAATTTTCCTTTGGGGGCGCTCTTCTAGATCCGCTGCCATCAGGCGGGCAAGGGCGCGCGCGAGGGCGAGAACGCCCGGGGCGGGCGCAGATGGTCCCGGCGCGAGCATCTCAGCGCCTGGGGCGGAGCACTTTGCGCGGGAGGATTGGGGGAGGGGGCGGGAATGCGGCACTCCCTCACAGAGTCGTCACGACCTGCCGGATTCGATGCTTCGGCTCCCACGCGGACGATAAATTGCTCTCTTCGAAGTTTGCGGATTGACGAGGCTCGGTCGTGACGCTGCCCCAACCTGACTGGGAGCCAGGCTCATGAGCACAACGTTGCTGTGATCGAGGCGCGAAGCGAGAGGGCGCCAATGGGCCATGGGACGCGCGCTGTTCATCCTATGTTCTTTCTGGGGAGGCTGCGCCGCTGAGACGCCAGGCCCCACGCCGCGTCTTTCTAGCCGAGCTCACCCTGGTCCTGAGCTGCAGAGAGCAGCAAGCTTGCCGGCTCAACACCCAGCGCGCCGGCGAGCCTTTCCACAGCCTTGATCGTCGGGTTCCGGGTCCCGCGTTCCAGATCACTCAGGTAGCTGCGCTTCATGTCAGCTTCCAAAGCCAACTCTTCCTGGGACATTCCGCGCGCCTTGCGGGCAGCCCGCACGTTCCGGCCGAGAATCTCAGTGAGCTCCATGCCGACACATGGGCGCAACAAGGGGCTGGCGACTGTCCCCTAATCGTGTCATTTTCTGAGTGTTCCCGGGACGGAGCGTGATCAGCATGGGCTCGAAAGGGCCCGCCGGGATTCCAGTAGGAGAGCTTTGCGTTGAGTAATCCAGTGTATCTGACAGCGGACGAGTTGGTGGCTCGGTGGAACAACCGGGTATCCGCGAAAACGCTGGCAAACTGGCGAGCCGCCGGCGAAGGGCCGGAGTTCATCCGGTTCGGCAGCCGCATTGCCTACCCTGTGCCCAAGGTTGAAGCCTATGAAGCGCAGCAGATCTTCGGAAGTACGAAAGCGCACAAGGCGAGGCGCATGGCAGAAAAGGTGTCTAAGCAGGCGCCGGCCGCCGTCTCAATACGCAAGCCTCGACGCGGCCGGCCGAGAAAGTCTGATTTGAGCCAGGCGCCGGCTTCGCGGGCGTCCGTCGATAAAGGGGCGGCCTTATCGCCACCCGACCTTCCCGGAGCCTGCCCGCATTGTGGTGTCGGCGCCCAGTACACGGCATTCGATTGCGTTCGGGACGTGGGTGTGGACGAGACCGACGGGCGCTTCGCCGATGTGAGCGTCCTGAAGTGCCGGTCCTGTGGTGCGTTGTGGTTGCGGTACCACTTCGAAATCGAGGCGTTCACCGCCTCTGGACGATGGTTTCGGGGCCTGATCGATGAGGCGACGGCGATCTCGATCTGTCCAGCGGAGGCGTTCGGCTATCTGCAGGGACTGGCATCCCACGCCTTCGGCGGTTCCTTCTTTGGCCATGCGGGCGCGGTTAGGGTCAAACCGCAACTATGATCTCGTTCGCAACTGTCGCGGGGCAGTGGAAACAGTCGCGAGCCGTATCGTCTGCTTTGGGCTCATAGGCGACTTTCAAAATGGCCGCTTTTCGGAGCATCGAAAACAGAACTTCGCAGCTTAACCGACTGTATCTCGTCATCTTCGCCTTCGGCGGGCACGGAGGACGCGCCGCCTAGCTTTGTACCGTCGAGCAGACAGCCGCTGCAGGCGCTTGGCCCGGGTAAGCAGTACGCGCCGCAATCGCCCTTGGACCTTTCTTTCTGAGATCACGTACGCCAAGGCGCGAGATGATCAGCGAGCGTCGCGCGATCCGAAAGCCCGGATGCGCGCGAAGCTCATGGACGAACTCGGAGACGATGCGGCTCCGGAAGGAGGCCGGCGCGTCCATGATCAAGTCCCCAAGCGGTGGATCCTCCTCATTGAGGATGCTCTTGAATTTCGATCCGGCGACGGCCCGCGCGTCGCATCCGCCGATCACGCGGACGGCTCCAACCGCGCCGACGGCGAACGCTATATCTGGGTCGAGTTCGGATAGGCCGCGGCGTAGGCGTCCCGTTCGGACTCTGCCCAGGGTACGTAGACGAGACCCTTGGTCCGGTAGTCGCCCATAGCCTTGGCCAGCAGCTTTGCGGACACGAAGGGGGCGAAGACCACCGCAGCATTGGCCGCGGAGGTCACCCGCTCGGTCTCCAGGTGCAGCCGCACGCCTTGGGCCGCGGCGACCTTGTTCTTGGCGAAAGCGGCGACGAACTTCTCGCCCAGCACCTCCTCGAAAACGCCGCCTTCGAGCATCTGCAGCGAATGTACCAGGAAGATCACCTCGTCGACGCCGGTGGCCGAGGCCTCGGCAATCGCCCTGGCGAACGCCCGGCGAAACGCGGCCGCGTCTGGGCCCGAGGAATCGGTGTGGTATTGCATTGGCGCTCCGCTAGATCGACGCAAGGGTAACGGGTCCGTCGGCGTGACCGCAACGCTGACTATGTCTTCGGTGGCTCGGTGACGAAGTAGAATTGATCCGCACGCCCTTCACTTCAAACAGGCCGCAGTTGATGAGGTCCGCCGCGGCGGGATCAAACAGGGCGATGTTGAAGCCGTCGTCGCCGAAGTTGCTCTTGTAGACCACGCCGTCGGCTCCGGCGTGCTTGAGGAGTTCGGCGAGGATCTGGGTCGCGGCATAGTCGGCCTGGTCGTCCGAGCGAGTCATCGGCTCGGCGAAGGCGCGGTCGATATGTGACCACACCGCATCTGTCCTTTCTTCCACCGAGGGCTCGTAGAGGCCGTCTTTTACGCTGAAGAAAAGCGGGTTCGCGTCCGGTCGACGGCCGCAGTCGACCACGGTCAGGTCGCGGTTTATCCGAAACTGTCCGCAGGAAACGTAAGAGCCCATCCAGGGGCGGACTTCGGACATGGCGGCCTCTTTGGTCGTCGCCAGATAGAGACTGGGAATGCCGCGGGGGTTAGCTCGACCGTCGGACGCCCGCCCCTCCAGCGGCTTCATGCGGCTGCGGGGATAGGCGCACGGAATCTCGTCGTCCGTATCCTCTCCCATCGGCCGCCAATCGTGACCGACCTGGGCGCGCCAGAAGAGCCGACCCTCCGGAATCCGGATGCGACGGCTTTCGCTGGTCGCCAAGACCGTGGAGAGGAAAGCTTCGTTTTCGGGCGATCGGAGGTAGCGATATTCCCGGCTGA
>JAFEEA010000271.1 GCA_018241335.1 Pseudomonadota bacterium | reverse complement strand
CCGATGCAGGTCGTCGCCACCGGC
This sequence comes from Pseudomonadota bacterium, assembly GCA_018241335.1. Taxonomy (GTDB): domain Bacteria; phylum Pseudomonadota; class Alphaproteobacteria; order Caulobacterales; family Caulobacteraceae; genus Acaudatibacter. The sequence continues at coordinate 4,892 of JAFEEA010000271.1, read as the reverse complement.
TCGCAGGTGCGCTTCGACTTCCAGTGGGCCAAGCCCCTGGGGGCCGCCGTCTTCCGGCGCTCGGACGCGATCTGGATCGTCTTCGACGCCCAGGCCAAGATCGACGTCACCAACGTGCCGCGCGGCCTGCCTCAATACGCCGACGTGCAATCCCTGCAGGGTCCCGGCTGGTCGGCGATCCGCATCACCACCCACGCGCCGATCGCCTATGTGGCCCAGTCCGAAGGCTCCAACTGGTCGGTGACCCTGGCGCCGTTCAACGCCCCGCCCACCGGCGTGGTCAACCTGGCCCGCTCGGACGCGGACGGCCCGCCGGCGCTGAAGGCTGCGCTGTCGGGCGCCACCGGCGTCTACTGGATCGACGATCCCGGCGCCGGCGACAAGATCGCCGTGGTCACCGCCCGCAGCCCCGCCAAGGGCGTCGACACCCAGCACGACTACGTCCAGATGTCGGTGATGTCGTCGGCCCAGGGCCTGGCGGTGACGTCCAACGTCGACGACCTGTCGGTCAGCTACGAAGGCGACATCGTCACCCTGTCACGACCCAAGGGCCTGACCCTGTCGCCCTCCACCGCGGGCGCGCGGGCCGCGACCTACGCCATGGACGCGCCGGCGCCGGCGGCGATGCCGGGACTCATCGACGCGGACTGGGCCAAGTCCGGCCCCGGCGGCTTCCTGGCCCGCTACGACGCCCTGCTGGAGCCTGTCTCGGTCGAGGAGTCCAAGGGGCAGGTGGGGTCGACCCAGGCGCACATGGCGCTCGCCCGCTTCCTGGTCGGCTCGGAGCTGTCCTACGAAGCCATCGGCGCCCTCAACGACGCCGTCCGCAGCCACGAGGCCCTGGGCGCCGACGCCGAGTTCCGGGCCCTGCGCGGCATCGCGCGGATCATGGCCGGGCGCCTCGCCGAGGCTGAGAACGACTTCTCCGTGCCGGCTCTGGCCGACAACGCCGCCGCCGCCAACTGGCGCGGCTACATCGCCGCCAAGCAGAGCCGCTGGGCCGACGCCAAGCGCGAGTTCGCCGCCGGCGCCTCGGCGATCAACCAGTTCTCGCCCTACTGGAAATGCCGCTTCGCCCAGGGCGGCGCCCAGGCGGCCATGGCCATGGGCGACAACGGCGCGGCCACCGCCTGGATCGACTTCGCCCTGGCCAATGCCGGCCCGGTCAAGGACCAGCTGGACGTGCGGGTGCTGCAGGCGCGCCTGTTCGAGGCCGAGGGCTATACCGACAAGGCCCTGGCCATGTTCCGCGCCCTGTCGCGCGCGGCCAGCGACGACATCGCCGGCCCGGCCGTGCTGCACGCCACCAAGATCCAGTACGACCGCGGCGCCATCACCCCGGCCCGCGCCGCCGAGGTCTATGACGAACTGCGCTATCGCTGGCGCGGCGGCTCCTTCGAGCTGGAGACCATCCGCACCCTGGGCCAGCTCTACCTGGCCCAGGGCCGCTATCGCGAGGCGCTGGAGGCCCTGCGCTCGGCCGGCCGCCGGATGCCCGACATGCCCGAGGCGGTGCAGCTCCAGGCCGACCTCGACGCCGCCTTCCGCGGCCTCTTCCTGGACGGCCAGGCCGACGGCCTCGAGCCGGTCCAGGCGCTGGCCCTGTTCTATGACTTCAAGGAGCTGACGCCGCTCGGCGCCGACGGCGACATGATGGTGCGCAAGCTGACCCGCCGCCTCATCGACGTGGACCTGCTGCCCCAGGCCGAGGACCTGCTGAAGTACCAGGTCGACAACCGTCTGGACGGCGTGCCCAAGGCCCAGGTCGCCACCGACCTCGCCACCGTCTACCTGATGGACAAGCAGCCCGAGCAGGCGCTGGACGCCATCAACGCCACCCGCACCACGGTTCTGCCCCAGGCCCTGAACCTGCAGCGCCGCATCGTCGCCGCCCGCGCCCTGACCGGGCTTGGCCGCTATGACGACGCCCTGGAGATGCTGGGGACCGACCCCTCGGCCGACGCCAACGACGCCCGCGCCGAGATCGCCTGGCGCCAGAAGGCCTGGGCCGAGGCGGGCGGCCTCTTCGAAAAGATCCTGGGCGAGCGCTACAAGGCCGGCGGCCCCCTGACCGCCGACGAGGAGGGCAAGCTGCTGCGCGCCGGCGTCGCCTATTCCCTGGCCAGCGACGACGTCTCCCTGGCCCGCCTGCGCGAACGCTACGATCCCTATCTGGGCGCCACCCGCAACCCCGACGCCCTGCGAGTGGCCCTCACCGGCGTCGCGGCCAGCAAGGTCTCGGTGGCCGACTTCGGCCGCATGACCGCCGACAACCAGGCCTTCGCCGGCTGGGTCGCCAAGATGAAGGAACGCTTCCGCGCCCCGCCGCCGCCGCTGACGACCGCGGCCGCCGCGGCGGCGACGGGGGCGTCGCGAGGGTAGGGGGCCTGCGCGGCGTCAGGGCCGCGGAGATGGGCGAGGGGGGGCTGAGCGTCTGCGTTCGGCCTGGCCCGCGGCGGCCAGATGCGAACCATTGCGGTCCAACTGCCGCGTGTGTCACCTTCAGCGGATGGGCATCAACTTGGACCAGATCGCTAGGTGGCGTGCTGCCGGACTCCGATATGGATTTGAAGTAGTTGCTCCCTGCGACTTGGAGCTCAGCAACGGATCTAGGGTGGAGGCAACCGCACTCGTGAAAGTTGGTCCTCCGAGAGGAATGGTCGTCGACCCTGAATGGTGCATCCTTGAGCCTTACGCCGATCAGCTTGTGGCGGACGGCTTTGGCTTCTCGGCCGTAACAATTGAAGATGACGACTTGAGTGAAATGCTCAGTGATTGGGCAGGCGGGGATGACGGCTAGCCACTCAACTCCGCTTCCGGGCGCCGGCCGGCGCCCGCCGCCGATGGACAAGGCCCGCTCGGCCGGGCTCAATCAGAGCCTTATTTCAGCAGCGGACATTTAGCGCCTTCCATGAACGTCATCGATTTCGAGTGCGACACCCCGACCCGCGAGGCGGTCGAGGACACTATTCGGCTGATCAAGTCCGGCCGCGGCTTCGACAAGGAGGGCTACGCCCAGCTGATGGCGCCGGGCTGGGCGGCGCAGATCGGCATGAGCCTCGAGGAATTCAACGCGGCCAAGGCGACGATCGGCCTGACGGGCCTGGCCCTGAAGCTGTGCGAGGTGGACATGCAGCGGGCGATGAGCCACGCCGACATCATCGCCATGCTCGACGGAGCGGGGGTCTCGCATGCCTGCATCGGCAACGCCGGCCGCCGCGCCTCCAACGAGGACGTCGCCCGCTTCGCCGCTGAATACCCGGACCGCCTGATCCCCTGGTTCCGCATCTGGGGCGACGAGGGCGAGGCGGGCGTGGCCCAGCTGGAGCACGGCGTGCGCGAACTGGGCTGCCGCGGCTTCGAGATCTCGAGCTATCGCGAGAACCGCTACATCAACGACCCGGCCTATTTCCCGTTTCTGGCCAAGTGCGTCGAGCTGGACATCCCCGTGCGCATCACCGTCGGCGTGCACCTGCTGTCGGACCGGCCGTACGACTATGCGCACCCGAAATACCTGGACGAACTGGCGATCCGCTTTCCCGACCTGCGCATCGTCGCCGGGCTGGGCGGCTGGCCATGGATCGGCGACCTGGTGGCGGTCGCCATGCGCCACCCGAACCTCTTCATCGACATCGCCTGCCGGCGGGTGAAGCAGATCCTGGCGCCCGGCGCCGGCTACGAGCCGCTGGTCTACTACGGGACCCGCGTGCTGCAGGATCGCATCATCTTCGGCAGCGGCTGGGGCACCAGCATGATCCCCCTGGCCCAACTGGTGCGCGAGACCGACGCCCTGCCGCTGAGCGACACCGTCCGCGCCAAGTGGATGCACGACAACGCCGCGCGCGTGCTCAAGCTGGGCTAGCGGGCTTTCGCTTTCGAGACGGCGCCATCGCCCGCCAGCTCAACGAGCGGCCAAGAAAGACCTTGCTCTATCGAACGCCCGCGGAGACCTTCGCCGAGTGTGTTGCAGCGACCCGTTGAGCTCACCACCCGTCGCGGACATTCGGAACGTCCGCTAACGCCCCAACACGCGAATGTCCCTGTTGCGGCTAGATGGCGACGACCACTTCCGGCCCATTGCGGCCCTCCGAGCTTCGAACCATCATCGTTCGATGAAGGTAATGCTGGTCTTTGACGAGGCTTATGGCGATCGCGCCGAACGAGAGCTTGGCGACGCGTTCTGGCTGATCAATTCGCCGGCTAATCGTTCCATCGCTGAGGAGGCTTGGAAGGCAGCTTCCACGGACCCGAACAGCGCCGTCTTCAAGGGTCAATCACCCGTCACAGCAGAAGATGTGCTCTGCAAAGTGCGAGAAATCGACCTCCACCATCCGCGATGGTCAACGATCGTAGTGATCGGAGCTGAGCCGACTGAGGAAATGACCTTAGCACTCGAGGCGGAGGGCCTCGACATCACGCAAGGCGCGGAGGCGTTCACGATCCGGCGTTGAGTCCGTAAGCCACCCAACTCAGACACCAATTCAGCCCGCTTAAGGCGCCGCCCGGCCCAGCGCCCGCCGGTCCAGTCCCTCACCCGCCGTAGACGAACACCTCGTCGTCCAGGTCGATCTGGGGGAACTCGTCCTTGTCGCCCCAGTAGTCCTGGGTGTGGCGCCATTCGCGGGTGGGGCCGGACTTGGGCAGCTTGTGCATCTCGCGCATCAGGTAGCCCGGGTTGAAGTTGTCCGGGTCGACCCAGCCCGACAGCGGCATGTCCTTTTCCGAGGCGCGCGGCGTCACCTCGATGCGCTTGGCCTGCTTCTGATCCATGTGGTTCAGCAGCTTGCAGACGAAGTTGGCGATCAGCTCGGTGCGCAGGGTCCAGCTGGCGCGGAAATAGCCGAACACCCAGACCATGTTGGGCACGCCGGTGAACATCATGCCGCGGTAGG
>JAFEEA010000270.1 GCA_018241335.1 Pseudomonadota bacterium | reverse complement strand
GGGCTCGTCCGCCTGGTCGGCGGCGCGGCGGGCGGCGTCCCGGGCGGCCAGCCGCTGGGCGTTGCGCTCGGCCACCCAGCGGGCGGTGGCGGCGGCGTCGCCCCGGCGCAGGCCGACGGCGAAGGCGAAGGCGGCGAGGCCGCCGACGGTCAGGATCAGGGCCGCGATCAGTCGCGCGCCCGGCAGACGAACGAAGGCGAAGAGGGCGGCCAGGGCGCCCAGAACCCCGTCACCCACCAGCCCGCCCAGGCCCCGGGCCAGGGGCCAGGCGGCGGGCGGCGCCGGCGCGGCCAGCACCCCGGCCAGGGCCAGGACGCCGAGGGCGCCGATGATGGCGCGCAACCTCAGCCGGCCCCGGGTGGCGGCCGGCGCCCGGTCGGCGGCGCGCGACAGGCCGGTGGCGACCAGGATCACCGCCATCACCCAGGCCGAAAGGCCCAGCAGTTGCATGGAGATGTCGGCCAGGTTCGCTCCAGCCCCGCCCAGCAGGTTGCGCGCGGCCTCGCCGGAGGCGGCGTCGAAGCTGGGATCGGCGGCGTGATAGCTGGCTAGCGCCAGGACCAGGCCGAAGCCGATCACGGCGGTAACGCCGCCACGGAAGCGAGCGACGGTGTCATGGGTCCAGGCCAGATGCGCCACGTCCCACATCATCTGTGTTCCGGTGCGCCGCGCCGCCTTCGCCATGCCTGACCCCCAGTTGAGCCCCCGTTCTCGTCCAAGAGGGTTAAGGGGCGTTTACTCTGGCGGCCAAGGCGTGGCGGCGGGACGTCGCGGGCGCCCCTTGCACGGCGCGATCGGCCCCCTATCTAAGCTTCATCGAGCCGCCGCTTTCCCCCCAAGCCTGGCGGCCCCAAGGCCCGGCAGCGCTCCCCCGCTCGTCGGGCCTTTTCATTTCCGCCCGACCTTTGCGGACTGCCTTTCGGGCCCTGCCGGATCGGCGCGGGGGCGGGTGCGGACAGGCCTGTGCGGAACCGTGCGGACCGTGGCCGGAAATACCAGCGTTCGGCCAGTTGACCCCTTGCCACGGTTGCGGTTGTCTCGCCGCGCCGGCCGCGCTCAGCCGCCGGCGAAGAGGGCCATGGGATGAACCGGAGTCTGGTCGCGGCGGCGGTTGCGGCGCTGGTCGTGGGGTTTGGCGGCGGGTTCCTGGTGGCCAAGGGCATGGATGGCGGTTTCCGTCGCCACGCCGCCACCGAGGTTTCGCCCGGCGCCAGCCTCTGGAACATGTTCGGCCACCCGCGTGACGCCAACGCGCCGCGCCGGGGCATTCCAAAGCCCGACGGCTTCGCGGTCTGGAAGACGCGGCTCGACACCTCCGGGACCCAGCCCCAGGCCTGCATCCAGATGTCCAAGCCGCTGGACCCGGCCAAGTCCTATGCCGACTTCGTGCTGGTCTCGCCCGACCTCGGCCACGCCCCGGCGGTCAGCGCCAGGGACGATGAGCTGTGCGTTGGCGGGGTGGGCTTCGCGGACCGCCGCATCACCCTCCTGAAGGGCCTGCCGGGCGCCGGCGGCGTCACCCTGGCCGACAACGCCGACGTCGACTTCACCTTCGGCGAGAAGCCGCCCTATGTGGGCTTCGCCGGCACGGGGGTGATCCTGCCGCGGGAAGAGGCTGACGGCGTCGGCATCGAGACCATCAATGTCACCAAGCTGGGCGTCGAGGTCTGGCGCGTGCCGGCCCGCAACCTGCCGCGCAAGTCGATCTCCGCCCCCCAGGCCACCGGCGAGGGCGACTATCCCGAGGACTATGGCGAGGACAGTCCCGACGACGAGGGGACCGTGGTCTGGAAGGGGACCGTGGCGGTCAAGGGCGACCCGGCGGCCAAGGTCACCACCGTCTTTCCCCTGGGCGCCGTGCTCAAGGAGATGAAGCCGGGCGGCTATGTCATCAAGGCCCGCGACGCCTCGGGCGGGCGCGACCCGCAGAACAAGAACGGGGAGGGGACCGAGCCGGCCCAGGCCCGCCGCTGGATCGTGTTCACCGACATGGCCCTGTCGGCCTACACGGGCCAGAACGCCCTGGACGTGGTGGTCCGCTCGCTGAAGACGGCGAAGGTCCTGCCCGGACTGCAGGTGGCCCTGGTGGCCCAGAACGGCGAGGACCTGGGGGTCGCCAAGACCGACGCCTCGGGCCGCGTCACCTTCCCGCACAGCCTGCTGAACGGCACGGGCGCGGCCACGGCCAAGATGGTCATGGCCTATGGCGCCGCGGGCGACCTGGCGGTGCTGGACCTTTCCCGCTCGCCCGTGGACCTGTCGAAACAGGCCGCCGGCGGCCGCCAGCCCGGCGAGGGGCCCGGCGTGACTGAGGGGCGCACCCCCGGCGCGGCCGTGGACGGCTATCTCTATTCCGACCGCGGCATCTACCGGCCGGGCGAGACGGTCCGCCTGGTGGCCCTGGTGCGCGACCTGGAGGCCAAGGCGATCAAGGACCGCAAGGGCTACATCGTGGTCAAGCGGCCGTCGGGCGTGGAGTTCAAGCGCTATCCCTTCGACAAGCCCCAGGACGGGGCGATCACCGACGACGTGCCCCTGCCCAAGAGCGCCCCGCGCGGCCACTGGACGGCCGAGCTGCACATGGACGGCCTGGACGCCGCCTCCGGCTCGATGTCGTTCTCGGTCGAGGACTTCGCGCCCCAGCGCCTGGCGGTCACCACCGACGGCCACGCCGCCCAGCCTGTGACCGGGACCGAGGCGCGCGCCATCGACGTCAGCGCCCGCTTCCTCTACGGGGCCATCGGCTCGGGGCTGCAGACCCAGGGCGAGGCGCGCCTGCGGGCCGATCCCAACCCGTTCCCGCAACTGCCGGGCTATGAGTGGGGCGACGACAAGACCCCCTTCGCCGAGAAGATGGTCGAGCTGGGAACCACGGTCACCGACGGCGCCGGCAAGGCCAACCTGATCTTCAACGGGTCCGAGGCCGGCGACGCCGCCGTGCCCCTGGTGGCGCAGGTCACCGCCTCGGTGTTCGAGCCCGGCGGGCGGCCGGTGCGCGAGGGCCTGTCGCTGAAGGTGCGAACCAAGCCGATGTACCTGGGCGTCAAGGTCGACCAGGGCCAGGCCCAGGGCCAGAACGCGCCGCCGGTGACGCTCACCGTGGCGGCGGTGAACCCTCAGGGCCAGCGCATGGCCGCGCCGGGGATCGCCTACAGCCTGATCACCGAGAACTGGACCTACGACTGGTACCAGCAGGACGGAAAATGGCAGTGGCGGCGCACCAGCCGCGACGTGGTGGTGACCAAGGGCGTGCTGAACATCGCCCCCGGCCAGGACGCACGGTTGCCGACCCGCCGGCTGGGCTGGGGCGACTATCGCCTGGAGCTGACCGGGCCGGACGGGGTGACCACCGTGCGCCGCTTCACCGCCGGCTGGGGCTCGACCGCCGAGGACGCCGATTCCCCCGACATGGTCCGCGTCAGCCCCTCGTCCGACAAGTACAGCCAGGGCGACACGGTCGAGATCGCCATCAAGCCGCCCTATGGCGGCGAGGTGCAGGCCGCCGTGGCCACCGACCACCTGATCGACCTGAAGACCATGAGCGTCGGCGAGAAGGGCGGGGTGATCCGGCTGAAGACCTCGGCCGCCTGGGGCGGTGGGGCCTATGTGCTGGTCAGCGTCATCCAGCCGCGCGACCCGGTCGCCTCGCCCAAGCCGCGCCGTGCCCTGGGCCTGGTCTATGTGCCGCTGACGCCCAAGGGCCGCCAGCTCACCGTCGACCTTGGCACGCCGGCCAAGATCGATTCCAACGCCCCGGTCGAGGTGCCCCTGCGCGTACGGGGCCTGGGCTTCGGCCAGACGGCGCATGTGACGGTGGCGGCGGTGGACCAGGGGATCCTGGCCCTGACCAAGTTCGCCAGTCCCGATCCCGTGGCCTGGTACTTCGGCAAGCGGGCCCTGACCGTCGACTATCGCGACGACTACGGCCGCCTGCTGGACGCCAACCTGGGCGCCCCGGCCAACGTCAACTTCGGCGGCGACGAACTGGGCGGCGAGGGCCTGACCGTCACCCCGATCAAGACCGTGGCCCTGTGGTCCGGCGTGGTCGAGACCGGCCTCGACGGCCGCGCCAAGGTCAAGCTGCCGGCCGCCGCCTTCAACGGCGAGGTGCGGATCATGGCCGTGGCCTGGACCGATAGCGCCGTGGGCTCGGGCTCGACGCCGATGACCGTGCGCCAGCCCGTGGTGGCCGACCTCGACCTGCCGCGCTTCCTGTCGCCGGGCGACAAGGCCTTAGCCACCCTCGAATTGCACAACGTCGAGGGCAGGGCCGGGCTCTATGCGGTGGAGACCTGGGCCACCAACGGCATCGTCGGCGCCTTCAAGAAGGCCTACCAGCTGCTGGTGGGAACCCGGATCGCCGAGCACATCCCCTTCGCGGCGCCGAACTACACCGGCGTGTCCAAGGTCGGGTTCAAGCTGAACGGGCCGGGCTTCAGCACGGCCAAGGACTACGACATCCAGACCCGCCTGGGTTGGGGCGCCACGACGCGGACCACCACGGAGCTGCAGCAGCCGGGCGAGACCTACACCCCGCCCGCCGCCCTGCTGTCGGGCATGGCCGCCGGCGACGTGACGATGCAGGTCAGCTATTCGCCCTTCAAGGGCTTCGACCCGGCGCCCATCGCGCTCGACCTGTCGCGCTATCCGTACGGCTGCACCGAGCAGCTGGTGTCGACGGCCTATCCGCTGCTCTACGCGGCGGAGATCTCGCCGAACGACGCCGCCATCAGCCGCGGCTTCAACGACGCGGTGGGCAAGCTGCTGGATCGCCAGACCCTGGACGGCGCCTTCGGCCTGTGGCGGGTCGGAGACGGCGAGGCGGACGCCTGGCTCGGCGCCTACGCCACCGATTTCCTGATCGAGGCCAAGGCGCACGGCGCGGCGGTGCCCGACGAGGCGGTGGACAAGGCCCTGTCGGCCATGCGCCAGCTCAGCCGGCCCGACGGCTT
>JAFEEA010000026.1 GCA_018241335.1 Pseudomonadota bacterium | reverse complement strand
CTCTACCAGGGCCTCATCGTCACCGGCGTGCTGTCGGTCGGCGCGGTCTGGTACGTGATCAACAAGCTGGTCCCTGCCGCCGGCGTCACCGTCGGCGACAAGCTGGTCAGCTCCAACGCCCTGTTCTACTGCGGCCTGGTGGGCCTGGCCGTGACGGCCGCCATCGTGGTCATCACCGAGTACTACACCGGCACGGGCTTCCGCCCCGTGAAGTCGGTGGCCAAGGCCTCGGTCTCCGGTCACGGCACCAACGTGATCCAGGGCCTGGCCATGTCGCTGGAATCCACCGCGGCCCCGGCCCTGGTGATCATCGTCGGCATCATCGCCACCTTCAACTTCGCCGGCCTGTTCGGCGTCGCCATCGCCACCACGACCATGCTGTCGCTGGCGGGGTTCATCGTGGCCCTCGACGCCTTTGGCCCGGTCACGGATAACGCCGGCGGCATCGCCGAAATGGCCGGACTGCCGCCGGAAGTCCGCGTCTCCACCGACGCCCTCGACGCCGTCGGCAACACCACCAAGGCGGTCACCAAGGGCTACGCCATCGGCTCGGCCGGCCTGGGCGCCCTGGTGCTCTTCGCCGCCTACACCCAGGATCTGAAGTTCTTCGCCGCCAATCCCGGCCAGTACCCGTTCTTCGAGGGCATGGGCGACGTCCACTTCGACCTGGCCAATCCCTACGTCGTCGTGGGCCTGCTGTTCGGCGGCCTGCTGCCGTTCCTGTTCGGCGGCATGTCGATGACGGCCGTGGGCCGCGCGGCGGAATCGGTGGTCGCCGAGGTGCGTCGCCAGTTCAAGGAGAACCCCGGCATCATGACCTATGAGGTCAAGCCGGAGTACGGCAAGGCCGTGGACATCCTGACCCGGGCCGCGATCCGCGAAATGATCGTGCCCTCGCTGCTGCCGGTGGCTTCGCCGGTGGTCCTGTTCTTCATCATCAAGGCCATCGCCGGCAAGTCGGACGCCTTCTCGGCCCTGGGCGCCATGCTCATGGGCGTGATCGTGACCGGCCTCTTCGTCGCCATCTCGATGACCTCGGGCGGCGGCGCGTGGGACAACGCCAAGAAGCTGATCGAGGAAGGTCACCACGGCGGCAAGGGCTCCGAGGCCCACAAGGCCGCCGTCACCGGCGACACCGTCGGCGACCCCTACAAGGACACGGCGGGCCCCGCCGTGAACCCGATGATCAAGATCACCAACATCGTGGCCCTGCTGCTCCTGGCGGTCCTGGCCCACGGCCTGGTGCGCTAGGTCAGGAAGAACCGCGGAAACGCGAACGCCCCGGAGTTTCGGCTCCGGGGCGTTTTCTTTTGAGCCAGACGTTCAGGCGGCGTGGGCCGCGCGAAACGATCCGCTAGTGGGAGTCGCCCGGGTGGCTGCCGGGGGTCTGATTCTGGTCGGGGGGCAGGACGCCGGCGGCGCCGATGCTGCCCAGCAACTGCTCGAGCACGGTCATTTCGCGGCCGCGGGTCGGGGTCTCACGCTTGTTGTAGGCGAACACCCGGCCGTCCTGCAGGCCGAACTTGCGAACGTCGGTGACCTGTTCGCTGTTCTTGTCGAAGGTGATAGCCACCACGTCCCGGCGCGACATGCGCGGATTGTAGAAGCTCGTCCGGTTCACGATCTGGTCCATGTAGTACCAGGTGTCCTTGTCGAAGGTGGACGTGGCCGTCGGCGTGCCGAGCTTCGCCAGCACCGTCGAGCGGGTGTCGTCGCCCACCTTGATGTCGGCCGGATTGACCTCGATGGCCTGGAAACCTTGGTAGCTGGCGGTCGGCGCGCAGGCGGCGACGCCGAGCACGGAGACGGCGGCGAAGGCGAGAGCGGCTTTTCGTAGCATGGCGTTCCGGACTCTTTGCGAAGGCGACCTTTGACCTATCGTTCCCGGCCGCCTAGTTCAATGCGCGTATGGACGCCCCCCGGGGCGGAATAGAGGCGATCTTAATGCTGCTGGATCGGCTGCTGGCCAAAAATCCGACCAAGACGGCGGCGCGGCGGTTGCACGAGGCGGCGACCCGCCAGGGCCGCCTGCCGGCGCTCTATCTCGACATGAACGCCCGCGACACGGTCGAGGGGCGCTTCGAGATGCTGACCCTGCATGTCATCCTGCTGATCGATCGCCTCAAGGACGAGCCCGCCGCGGCCGCCGTGCGCCAGGCCCTGTTCGACGTCTATGTGCGAGATCTGGACGGCGCGCTGCGCGAAATGGGCGTGGGCGACCTGTCCGTGGGCAAGAAGATGCGCAAGCTGGGCGAAGCCTTCTATGGCCGCGCCAAGGCCTATGACGCCGCCTTCAAGGCGTTGCCGGACGCCGGCCCCCTCAACGAGACCGCATCCCGCACGGCCCTGGACGGCGCCGACGCGGCGGCCCTGACCGACTACATCCTGCGCTGCCGCAAGGCCCTGGCGACCCAGGCCGCCGGCGCGTTGATCGCGGGCGAAGTCGCCTGGCCCGCCGCATGAAGGCCCCCTGGACCCATATCGTGACCTGGCGCGACATGCCCCTGAAGGTCACGCTGACGGCCGACGAGGCCACGCGCGCGGCGATCGCCAAGACCGTGGCGGTGGAGAAGGTCGGGGCTCTGAGCGCCGCGCTCAGCCTCCAGCCCTGGCTGGACGGCGCCGAGCTGACAGGGCGGCTGAAGGCGACGATCACCCAGATCAGCGGAATATCCCTGGATCCGTTCGACACGGAGATCAGCGACCCCATCCTGGTGCGCATGGTCCCGGCTGGCAGCCCCAACGCCCCGACGGCGCCCGATGGCGAGGTTGAGATCGACCTGGATGCCGATGACCCGCCGGACGTCATCGCCGGCGACAGCATCGACCTGGCGCACTACGTCATCGAGCACCTGGCGTTGGCCATCGACCCCTTTGCGCGCAAGCCTGGCGAAGAGTTCGAACCGCCGCCGGACGATTCGCCGGCTTCGCCCTTCGCTGTCCTCGCCGCATTGAAGGCGACGAAGGGCGCTGATTGACGCTAGAGAGGGCCAGGGGGCTCGCTTGCATCCCGCGCCTTGGCCTGTATCGTCCGCCCAACTTGTCTCGGCGGGACGCTTCGAGGAGTTCGCATCGCCGCCGTGCCTGATCCGCTGGTGATCTCAATCGACGCCATGGGAGGCGACCACGGTCCGTCCGTCGTCGCCCCGGGAGTCGCGCGCGCGATCGCCCTGCTGGACGGCCGGGACGTGCGCTTCCTGCTGCACGGCGACGAGGCCGAACTGAACGCCGCGGTGGCGAGGCTGCCGGCTCTGCAGGGCCGGGTGGAGATTCGCCCGTCCGAACGGGTGGTGGCCAACGACGAGAAGCCGGCCCGCGCCATGCGCCGCGGCAAGGGCACCTCGATGTGGAACGCCATCGAGTCGGTGAAGACCGGTGAGGCCCACGCGGCCGTCTCCTCCGGCAACACCGGCGCCTTGAGTGCGATCTCCATCCTGCAGTTGCGCATGATCGGCGAGATGCAGCGCCCGGCCCTGGTCGCCAGTTGGCCGACGCTGCGCGGCGTCACCACGGTGCTCGACGTCGGCGCCAATATCGACTGCGACGCCGAGCGTCTGGTGCAGTTCGCCATCCTGGGCGCGGCCTACCATCGGGCGGTGCACGGCTCGGCCCATCCGACCGTGGGCGTGCTGAACGTCGGCTCGGAAGAGGAAAAGGGCCACGAAGAGGTCAAGGGCGCCAACCGGCTTCTGCGCGCCACCCAGTTCGACCTGCAGTACCATGGCTTCGTCGAGGGCGACGACATCGCCAAGGGGACGGTCGATGTGATCGTGACCGACGGGTTCACCGGCAACGTGGCGCTGAAGACTGCCGAGGGCCTGGCGCGGTTCTTTTCCACCGAGATGCGCGCCGCCTTCACCGGCAGCCTGCTGGGCATGATCGGCGCCTTCATCGCCCAGGGCGCGCTGCGCCGAATGCGCGAAAGGCTCGATCCCGGCGGGGGCGGGCCTTTCCTGGGGCTCAACGGGATTGTAGTCAAAAGCCACGGCGGCGCCGACGCCCGGGGATTCGCCGCGGCCATCCGGCTGGCGGTCGACCTGGCCCGGAGCGACTTCGCCGCCGAGATCGACCGCAATCTCAAGCGGCTGACGGCCGCGGCCGAGGCGGGCGAGGCGCCGACAAGCGAAGCGGGTGACGCCGCCGATGAAGACAAGTCTGGGGAAAGATCGAGCGCGTGAGTGCCATGCTGCGTAGCGCCGTGACCGGCGTCGGGGGCTATCTGCCGACAGAGGAAGTCACTAACGACGATCTGGCCAAGATCGTCGACACCAGTGACGCCTGGATCATCGAGCGAACCGGCATCCGCCGCCGCTATCGCGCGCCCGAGGGCGTGGGAACCTCGGACCTGGCCGTGGAGGCCGCGCGCAAGGCCCTGGACGCGGCCGGTCGCACCGCCGCCGAGGTGGACCTGATCATCGTGGCCACCACCACCCCCGACCTGACCTTCCCCGCCGTGGCCGCCATGGTGCAGCGCAAGCTGGGCGCGCCGGTGGGCATCGCCTTCGACGTGCAGGCCGTTTGCTCAGGCTTCGTCTACGCCCTGGCGGTGGCGGACGGCTTCGTCGCCCGGGGGACCGCCAAATGCGCCCTGGTGATCGGCGCCGAGACCATGACCCGCCTGATGGACTGGACCGACCGGGGCACCTGCGTGCTGTTCGGCGACGGGGCCGGCGCGGTGGTGCTGGAGCCGATGGAAGGGCAGGGGACGCTCGATGATCGCGGCATCTTGGGTTTTTCCCTCCGCGCGGATGGGACCAAGCAGGACCTGCTCTATGTCGACGGCGGCCCCTCCACGACCGGGACCGTCGGCAAACTGCGCATGCATGGCAACCAGGTGTTCCGCCATGCCGTCGTGAACATCTCCGAGGCCATCACCTCCGCCGCCAAGACCGCCGGCGTGGAGATCGCCGACATCGACTGGTTCGTGCCGCACCAGGCCAACCAGCGGATCCTGGAGGGTGTGGCGCGCCGGGTGGGAATCGACGAGAATCGGGTCATCTCCACGGTCTCGGACCACGCCAACACCTCCGCCGCCTCCATTCCCCTGGCCTGGGCGCAAGGGGTCTCGGACGGCCGGATCAAGCCTGGGCAGCTGCTGCTGGTCGAGGCCATGGGCGGCGGGCTCACCTGGGGGGCGGCGGTTATCCGTCTTTAGGCTGCATTTCACCAGGCGGCCTGAAGCCTTTGACTTGACGTGGAAATTACGCCGTCTACGGTGATGGCGTTGGGGAAATGGGGGCTCCCATGAAGGGCCAGACGTTGACGAGGGCGGACCTCACCGAGGCTGTCCACGATGAAGTGGGTCTGACGCGGCAGGACTGCGCCAGCCTGGTGGAGCGCACGCTCGGCCTGATGACCGAAGCCCTCGAGAAGGGCGCGACGGTCAAGCTGTCGGGTTTCGGCGTCTTCCAGGTGCGCGCCAAGCGCGAACGCGTCGGGCGAAATCCCAAGACGGGCGAGGCCGCCGCCATCGATCCGCGCCGGGTGATCGGCTTTCGGGCCTCCCAGGTGATGAAGGCGCGCATCGACCGGGCTCTGGCCGGATAGGGCGAAGCACTCGTGGCCAAGAGCCCCGAGGCGTTCCGCACCATTTCCGAGGCCTCAGACGAACTGGGCGTTCCCCAACACGTCCTGCGCTTCTGGGAAACCAAGTTCTCGTTCATTCGGCCCATGAAGCGGGCCGGCGGCCGGCGCTTCTACCGGCCCCAGGACATCGCCGTGCTCGCCGCCGTGCGCCGGCTCCTGCACGTCGAGGGCTACACCATCAAAGGGGTCCAGAAGCTCCACAAGGAGCAGGGCCTCAAGCGGATGATGGACACCGCCCCGCCGCCAAGCCCGCCCCGGCGCCCGCCTTCGATCGACGACGACCTGTTCGCTCCCCTGGCCGCGGGCCGCGACCTGACGCCGGAGGCGCGCCAGAGGCTGGAGGTCGCGCTGCAGGACCTGGAGGCCGCCAAGGCCCGGCTGGACCATCTGTTGCGGGGCGACTGAACGGCGCCGAACGGGCGTCCGATTAGCGATTGCCCGCCCCCGGCGCCGTCACTATAAGGGCGCTCCCTGCATCGGAGCGTAGCGCAGCCTGGTAGCGCACTTGACTGGGGGTCAAGGGGTCGTGGGTTCGAATCCCGCCGCTCCGACCATTTCCGCCAAGCCTGGCGGAAGCAGGAAAAAGTTCGGCCTTCCCCCAAAGGCCGGCATGGTCCAGACGCCGCGGCCCCGCGGGGCCAGGGCGGCTTCGAGTGAGTTCCGTTTGACGCGCCTCTCAAGCCCGATCTCCGATTTGGCCGCGGCCGGACGCTCATGACCTCGTTCCTGAAGGACGGTCGCGCCCGCCCCGTGGCCCTCTGGCTGTTCGCCACCGCCTTCCTGGTCTTCGCCATGGTCGTGGTGGGCGGCGCGACGCGTCTGACCGGCTCGGGACTGTCGATCACGCAGTGGAAGCCGGTCACCGGCGCCCTGCCGCCGCTGAGCGAGGGCGCCTGGCAGGAGAGCTTCCGCCTCTACCAGGCGACGCCGCAGTACAAGCTCATCAATCGCGGCATGAGCCTCGGCGAGTTCAAATTCATCTTCTGGTGGGAGTGGAGCCACCGGCTGCTGGGCCGGCTGGTGGGCGTGGTCTTCGGCGTTCCCTTCCTGGTCTTCCTGTTCACCCGCCGCCTGCCGCAACGGCTGATCTGGCGCTGCGTGGTCCTGTTCGCCCTGGGCGGCCTGCAAGGGCTGGTCGGATGGTGGATGGTTAAGAGCGGGCTCGAGGCGCGGGTCACCGTCGCGCCCGAGCGCCTGGCGACCCATCTCGGCCTGGCCCTGATCCTGTTCTGCGCCCTCGTCTGGACCGGCCTGGAGGCCTGGTCCGGGCAGGCGAGGGTAGGGGGGCGGCGTCAGGATGGCTGGTCACTGGCCGGCGCGGGCCTGCTGGTCGGGGTCTACCTTCAGTGCCTGCTGGGCGCTCTGGTTGCCGGCAACCAGGCCGGGCTGGTGGATAACGACTGGCCGCTGATGAACGGGCGTTTCTTCCCCGAGGATTACCGTGGGGTCTCGACGTGGCAGACCCTGGCTCACAGCCAGGCGGCCGTGCAGTTCAATCACCGCATGCTGGCCTATGCGATCTTCGCCGCCGCGGCCCTGCTGGCGATCCAGGCCGTTCGCGCCCGCTACCTGTCGGGGACCCTGCGCGGGCTCTTCGTGACCCTGCTTGTGGCTGTCCTCGCGCAGGCCAGCCTCGGGATCGCCACCCTGATGACGGGCGTGCCGCTGGCCCTCGCGGTGGCGCACCAGGCGGGGGCCGTGGTCGTGCTGACGGTCGGCGTCGTCCTCGCCTGGCGCACGCGCCGCGCCTGATGCGGTATCATGATACCGTTTGCCGCAAGGCCTTGCGAAATAAGGCTTTGCGGAGAATTCTCCGGCATGTCGCTTGACACGGCGACCGGCGGCCTGTACCTGCCGCGCCTCACGTCGGTGAAGCCTCCGCAAGTGGGCCGAGCCGCTGTCCAACGGATTGATCGATGAACACCAAGACCACGGCTTCCCTGAAGCCCGCGGATGTCGAGAAGAAGTGGATCGTCGTCGACGCGCAAGACGCCGTCGTCGGCCGGCTCGCCACCTTCATCGCCATGCGCCTGCGCGGCAAGCACCGCCCGGACTACACCCCCAACGTCGACTGCGGCGACAACGTCGTCGTGATCAACGCCGACAAGGTGAAGTTCACCGGCCGCAAGCTCGACCAGAAGACCTACTACTGGCACACCGGCTATCCGGGCGGCATCAAGGAGCGCAAGGCTGGCGCGATCCTCAACGGCAAGTTCCCGGAGCGGATCCTGGAGAAGGCCGTCGAGCGCATGCTGCCCAAGGAAAGCCCCCTGGCGCGCAAGCAGCTGACGCACCTGAAGATCTACAATGCGGGCGAACATCCGCATGAAGCCCAGAACCCGGAAGTCATCGACTTCAAGGGTCTCAACGCCAAGAACACCCGGAGCCAGTAAGCCATGAGCGACACTCACGGTCTCGAGGCTCTGCAAAGCCTCTCCTCGAACCCGACCCAGGCCGCGATCGTCCGCGAGCCCCAGATCGACAAGCAAGGCCGCGCCTACGCCACCGGCAAGCGCAAGAACGCCGTCGCGCGCGTCTGGATCAAGCCGGGCAAGGGCAAGATCACCATCAACGGCCGCGACCAGGAAATCTACTTCGCCCGTCCGGTGCTGCGCATGATGATCGCCCAGCCCCTGCAGGTGACCGATCGCCTCGGCCAGTTCGACGTCGACGTGACGGTGGTGGGCTCGGGCCTCTCCGGCCAGGCCGGCGCCGTGCGCCATGGCCTGTCCAAGGCCCTGACCTACTATGAACCGGCCCTGCGCGCGGCGCTGAAGCCGCACGGCTTCCTCACCCGCGACAGCCGCGTGGTCGAGCGCAAGAAGTACGGCAAGGCCAAGGCCCGACGCAGCTTCCAGTTCTCGAAGCGCTAGGTCGCGCACGATCCTTCGTGTTTGCGGAAAGGCGCTTCGGGCAACCGAGGCGCCTTTCTTCTTTTGGGCCATTCTCCGGAGCTGACCATGGCTTCCCTTCCCAAGGTTTTCATCGACGGCGAGGCCGGTACGACCGGCCTGCAGATCCGGCAGCGGCTGGCGGGCCGGCGCGACCTTCAGGTCGTCTCCATCGATCCGGCGCTGCGCAAGGACGCGTCGGCGCGCCGTGACATGCTCAATGGCGCCGACGCCGTGGTCCTGTGCCTGCCGGACGACGCGGCCCGCGAGGCGGTGTCCTTGGTCGAGAGCAATTCGGTGCGTATCGTCGACGCCTCGACGGCGCACCGTGTCTCGCCGGGCTGGACCTACGGCTTTCCTGAAATGAGCCGGACCCAGCGCCAGGCCGTCGCCGCTTCGACGCGGGTCTCGAACCCGGGCTGCTATCCCACCGGCTTCATCGCCCTGGTGCGGCCGCTGGTGGAGGACGGCCTTCTGCCCAAGACCTGGCCGGTGACGGTCAACGCCGTGTCCGGCTATTCCGGTGGCGGCAAGTCGATGATCGCCGACTTCGAGGATCCGTCCTCGGCGACCTACACGCGCGACAACTTCCGCATCTACGCGCTCGGCATGGGCCACAAGCATGTGCCCGAGATGCAGGCCCATGGCATGCTGGCGCATCCGCCCCTGTTCTCGCCGGCGGTCGGTCGCTACGCCCAGGGCATGCTCGTCGAGGTTCCCCTTCAGCTGAAGGCGTTGCCGGTGGCGCCGCGGATCAAGGAACTGCACGCCGCCCTGTGCCACGCCTATGAGAACGAGCCCTTCATCGAGGTCGCGTCGCTGGAGGAGTGCGCGGCGACCAAGACCCTCGACCCCGAGGGCCTGAACGGCACCAACCGCATGAAGCTCTTCGTGTTCGGCTCGGACGACGCGGGCCAGGCGCGCCTGGTGGCCCTGCTCGACAACCTCGGCAAGGGCGCCTCCGGGGCGGCGGTCCAGAACCTGAACCTGATGCTGGGCCTGCCGGAGGCGTCGGGCCTTTGATCATCCGCCGCGCCGGGCTCTATGACATGGACGCCCTGGCGCGGCTCTATCGCGACACGGTTCGCAGGGCGCTGCCGTTCCTGCCTGAACTGCACACCCCGGAAGAGGACCGCGCCTTCTTCCGCGATCGGCTTTACCAGGAGTTCGACGTCTGGGTGGCCGAGCAGGATCGTCGGTTCCTGGGCTACATCGCCTTCCGCGCCGGCTTCATCAACCACCTGTTCCTGGCGGCCGACCACCTGGGCCGGGGCCTGGGGGCCGAGCTGCTGGAGCTGGCCAAGGGCGAGTACGCCGAACTGGCGCTCTGGACGTTCCAGGCCAACGCCCGGGCGCGCGCCTTCTACGAAAAGCACGGTTTCACGGCCGAGCGCCTGACCGACGGGGAGGACAACGAGGAGCGCCTGCCGGATGTCTACTACGTCTGGAGGCGTCCCGCCCCTGGGCAGGCGATGTAACCGCCGCCGGGTTTCGTTCGTATAGGGGGCGGAGACCCATGACATGACCCCCCAGTTTCGTCCCGACCGCCGCGTTGTCCTCCTGGCCGCCACCGCCTTGGCCGCCTGCGGCAAGGCCGCCCTGGCCGCCGATCCCTACGCCGCATCGCCGTTCCGCAAGCTGACCCCCGCGGACTGGAAGGCGCGCCTGCCGGGCGAGTCGTTCGACGTCCTGCGCCAGGAAGGCACCGAACGGCCCTTCACCAGCCCGCTCAACAACGAGCATCGTCGGGGAACCTTCGCTTGCCTCGGCTGCGGCCTGCCGCTCTTCAAGTCTGAGTGGAAGTTCGACAGCGGCACCGGCTGGCCCAGCTTCTTCACCGCCATCAACGGCGCGCTTCTGAAGAAGACCGACATGAAGATCGGCATCCCGCGCACCGAGTATCACTGCGCCCGGTGCCTGGGCCACCAGGGTCACGTCTTCAACGACGGCCCCGCGCCGACTGGCCTGCGCTACTGCAACAATGGCGTCGCCCTGAAGTTCATCCCCGGCTAGAGCATTGTCCGATCCAACCGGGTCGGACAATGCTCATAAGTTCCTAAAGTTAGAGCATTTTCTACGCCGAACCGGCATCCACTTCGGCGGAAAATGCTCTAGGTTGCGGCCCGGCCTCGGGAGGGCGGGACATGCGGATAGGGATCGGCCTGGCGGCGGCAGGCCTGCTGCTGTCGGGCGCGGCGGACGCCAGGCCGGCCGGCGGCGGGATGACCAAGGGCGTCGCCAACGCCGTCCTGGCCGCCAAGGCGCGTTCCACGCCCGTCAAGGCGGTCGACTACAACGAGGATCGGTGCGATCCCCGGTCCGTCGAGCAATGGCTGAAAGCCCTCACCGGCGCCAACGCCCGGTCCATCGCCTGGACCGGCGGGCCTTGCCAGATCGTCGGCATGGGGATCGACGGCGGCAGCAGCTGGTGCGCCCAGGCGACCATCACCCTCGCGCATCCGAAGTCCCGGCGCGACCAGCCGATGATCGAGATCTTCTTCGAAAGGCCGGTCCATGGGCGGCCGGGCGCCGCCTACGCCTTTCGCGGGGCGATGACGGCCGCGGACGGCGAGGACACGTCCCGCTTCCGCAAGGACTTCGAGGCCGACTGGACCTCGCGCTTCGCCGCGCCCGAAGGCGCGATCCTCGACTGCCAGGCCGAGTAGCCGCGGTCGCCTAGGACCGCACCTTCACGAAGCTTCCGGGCGCATCCTCGATCGGCTTGAGCGGCCCCTTCGACGGATCACGCGCCGGAACCTGCTTGCCCGAGCGCGCCTTCAGCCACTCGGCCCAATGCGGCCACCAGGATCCCGGATGCTCGACCGAGCCGGCGATCCACTGATCGATAGTGTCGGGCAGGGCGGCGTTGGTCCAATGCTGGTACTTCTTGGCCACCGGCGCGTTGATCACCCCGGCGATATGGCCCGAGCCGGCCATGGTGAAGGTCACCGGCCCGCCAAATAGCTTGGCGCCCTTGTAGACCGATCGCAGGGGCGCGATGTGGTCCTCCTTCGAGGACTGGACGTAGATCGGCGTCTTCACGTCCTTGAGGTTCAGCCTGACGTTGTCCAGAACCAGTTCGCCCCTGGCCAGGGCGTTCTCGCCATAGAACTTGCGCAGGTAGAACAGGTGCAGGGTCTTGGGCATGCGCGTCTGGTCGGCGTTCCAGAACAGCAGGTCGAAGGGCTTGGGCTCCTTGCCCATCAGATAGTTCGACACGAAGAAGGACCAGATCAGGTCGTTGCTGCGCAGCGCGTTGAAGGTGTCGGCCATGGTCTGGCCGGGCAGCACCCCGCCGCCCGCGTCCATCTTGCCCTCCAGGTCCTTCAGCCAGTCCTCGTTGGTGAAGATCAGCAGGTCGCCGGCCTCGCTGAAGTCCTGCTGGGCGGCGAAGAAGGTGGCCGAGGCCACGCGGTCGTCGCCCTTGGCGGCCATGTGAGCCAGGGCGCAGGAGAGCAGGGTGCCGCCGATGCAGTAGCCGACGGTGTTCACCGTCTTGACGTTCGCCTGCTTCGTCACCGCGTCGATGGCCGCGTAGATGCCCTCGTGCAGGTAATCTTCCATGGTCTTGGTCGCGAGCCGCTGGTCCGGGTTGACCCAGGACGTGACGAAGACGGTGATGCCCTGGCTGGACAGCCAGCGGATCATCGAGTTCTCCGGCCGCAGATCCATGATGTAGAACTTGTTGATCCAGGGCGGGAAGATCAGCAGCGGGATCTCGCAGACCGTCTCGGTGGTCGGGTCGAACTGCAGGATCTGGATGATCTCGTTCTGGAAGATCACCTTGCCGGGGGCCGTGGCGACGTTCTCGCCGACCTTGAACTGGGTGAAATCCGTCTGGCTGATCGACAGCTGGCCGCCGCCGCGCTCCAGGTCCGCGGCGAAGTTGGCCATGCCCTTGGCGATGGAATCGCCCTGGGTCGCCATGGCTTCGCGCAGGGCGGCCGGATTGGTCATCAGGAAGTTGGACGGCGACATGGCGTCGGTCAGCATTCGGGTGAAGAACTCCACCCGCCGCTTGGTCAGGGGATCGACACCATCGACGCCGCCGACCAGGTCGTTCAGCCAGTCCGAGGTGATCAGGTAGGACTGCTTGATCACATCGAAGACGGGGTTGTGGGACCAGTCCGGATCGAGGAACCGCTTGTCGCCCTTGGCCGGAGTGGCCGCCGGCGTGTGCTCCTCGCCCGCCGCGCGCTGGGCGGTGGAGCGCCAGAGCTCCATGTAGCGGTTGAAGAGGTCGGCCTGGGCCCGCATCAGGCGGTCGGGTTCGCCGGCCAGGCGGCCCATCACCTCATTCAGGGCCGGCGCGACGTGGAAGGGATCAGGGCTGAGGGCGGCGGGCCGGTCGGCCTGGCGCAGGGCGGCTTCGGCGATGGCGCCCTGGGCGGTGAGGGCGGCGCGGGCGAGGTTCATGCTCATCCGCTCGAGGTTCTCGCGCTGCTCGGCGGACAGCATCTCCAGCATCCTGGCCGCGGGGGGCGGCGCGGCGGCGGGCTGGGGCGGCGGCGCGCTCGCCGGTTTGGCGGCCGCCGGGCGAGGGGACTCGGCCGGCGCTGACTTCTGGGCTGTCGCTTTCGGGGTCGCCGTCTTGGCAGGCTTGGTGGTCAGCGCCTTCGCCGCCTTTGCCGCCTTCGCGCCCTTGGGCGTCGAGGACTCGGCCTTCGCGGCCTTCTTCGCCGATGTCTTGGAGGCCTTGGCGTCGTCCGCCTTGGCCTTGGATTTCGGCGCGTCCGCCTTGGCCTTCGTCTTCGTGGCGGCTTTCGCCATCCTTGAGCTCCCTAACGCGCCGGGCCTTGCGCCCTTTCGTTTGAGCGCATCATGGCCTATGACCTTGCGTTCAATGAAAGCCTTTGCGCGCGAATTTTCAATGACGCGAGCCCTCGGTCTGGGGGTTGGCGCCGCCATGCTGGTTTTTCCGGCCATGGCGCTCGCCGAGATCGGCTGCGCGCAGCCGGCGTCTTCGGATTCCGGATTGGCGCCAGACATCGTGGCGGCGGCCCAGCATCCCAAGGGCTTTCCGTCCTTCTGCTCGATCCCGGCGATTCCCACCGATGTGCGCGACGCCGGCGCCTGGAAGACGGCCGTGGTCGATACGCGTGTCGCCGGCGCCCGCCTGCAACGCCAGACGGACCCCTCGACCTGGACCCTGGACGGCACCGACGCTTTCGCCGCCGACGCTCGGCGTGAGGCGGCTGCGCCCCCGCCGATGACCCCGGCCAGCGAGGGGGACGCCGAGGCCTTCACCCAGCAGCTGAAGGCTCGAGCTACGCCGCCTCCGCGGCCGCGCTAGGGGCTCCGGGGGCGAAATTTACCTTTAGCCGGCTTGGAAGACGCCCTCGCGGGGTCTATCCATGCCCAACTTTCAGCTCCCAATAGCCGCACCTGGCGGCCGAGCCATCATGACTCCCGAATTTCATCGTATCCGACGCCTGCCGCCCTACGTGTTCGAGCAGGTGAACCGCATCAAGGCGCGCCTCCGCAGCGAGGGCGTCGACATCATCGACTTCGGCATGGGCAATCCCGACATGCCGACGCCCAAGCACATCGTCGACAAGCTGATCGAGACGGCCCGCGACCCCAAGTCGGGCCGCTATTCGGCCTCCAAGGGCATCCCGGGCCTGCGCCGGGCCATGGCCGCCTACTACGGCCGGCGATTCGGCGTGAAGCTGGACCCGGACACCGAGGTCATCGCCACCATGGGCTCCAAGGAGGGGTTCGCGAACCTCGCCCAGGCCCTGACCGCCCCCGGCGACGTGATCATCTGCCCCAATCCGGCCTATCCGATCCACGCCTACGGCTTCATCATGGCCGGGGGCGTCATCCGCCACGTGCCCGCGCTGTCGCCGGAGGAATACCTGGCGGGCGTCAGCCGCGCGGTGCGCAACTCCGCCCCGCCGCCCAGCGTCCTGATCGTCAGCTATCCGTCGAACCCGACCGCCCAGTGGGTCGACCTGGAGTTCTACAAGGACGCCGTCGCCCTGGCGAAGAAGCACGACATGCTGGTGCTGTCGGACATCGCCTATTCGGAGATCTACTTCGACGACAACCCGCCGCCGTCGATCCTGCAGGTGGACGGCGCCAAGGACATCGCCGTCGAGGTCAACTCCCTGTCCAAGACCTACGCCATGGCCGGCTGGCGCGTGGGCATGGTGGTCGGCAACGCCCGCATGTGCTCGGCCCTGGCGCGGGTGAAGTCCTATCTGGACTATGGCGCCTTCACCCCGATCCAGGTCGCGGCCACCGCCGCCCTCAACGGGCCGCAGGACTGCATCGAGGAAATCCGCGCCACCTACAAGGCGCGGCGCGACACCCTGGTCACCGCCATGGCCCGGGCCGGCTGGGACATTCCCGCGCCGCCGGCTTCGATGTTCGCCTGGGCGCCGCTGCCCGAGCAATACAAGGAGGCCGGCTCCATGCTGTTCTCCAAGCTGCTGATCGAGGAGGCCGGCGTCGCCGTGTCGCCCGGTGTCGCCTTCGGCGAACATGGCGAGGGCTATGTGCGTATCGGCCTCGTGGAGAACGAGCACCGCATTCGCCAGGCCGCGCGCAACGTGAAGAAGTTCCTGGACCAGTCGGGCCAGATTCTTTCCAAGGTGCGCGACCAGATCCCGGTGGAATAGGTCCGCCGGGCAAGAGGGGGCTCCCCGCGAGGGGCAATGCCGGGTAAGGCTCTGCGCGTCATGACTGCACCGAAATTAGAATGGCGCGTCGGCGTCGCGGGACTGGGCACCGTCGGGGCGGGCCTGCTGAACTTCCTCTCGGACCGGCCGGGCTTCGCCCCGGCCGGGGCCAGCGCGCGGGTGAGCGGCGTGTCCGCCCGCTCGCGGTCGCGGCCCCGCCCGTTCGACATTTCGAACCTGCCCTGGTTCGATGATCCCGTCGCCCTGGCGGCCTCGCCGGAGACCGACATCTTCGTCGAGCTGATCGGCGGCTCCGACGGCCCGGCCAAGGCGGCGGTCGAGACGGCGCTGAAGGCGGGCAAGCCCGTGGTCACGGCCAACAAGGCCCTGATCGCCGAGCATGGGGCGGAACTCGCCGCCCTGGCCGAATCGGCGGGGGTGCCCCTGCTGTTCGAGGCCGCCGTCATGGGCGGTACGCCGGCGGTGAAGATGCTGCGCGAGGCCATGGTCGGTGACGAGGTCAAGGCCGTCGCCGGCATCCTCAACGGCACCTGCAACTACATCCTGACTGAGATGGAGGCGTCCGGCCGGTCGTTCGCCGAGGTCCTGGCCGAGGCCCAGCGCCTGGGCTACGCCGAGGCCGATCCGACCATGGACGTGGGCGGCTTCGACGCGGCCCACAAGATCACCATCCTGGCCGCCCTGGCCTTCGGCTGCGCGCCCACCTACGCCGCCGCCGAGATCGAGGGCGTCGACAAGATCGAGTTGCTGGACATCCGCCTGGCCAAGGATCTCGGCTACCGCATCAAGCTGGTGGCCTCCACCGCCCAGTCCGAGGACGGCGGCGTGTCGGTGCGGGTGCATCCGGCCCTGGCGCCCCTGGACCATCCCCTGGCCCGCGCCGGCGGGGCGCTGAACGCGCTCTTCATCGAAGGCGCCCGCATCGGCCGCATCTTCATCCAGGGGCCTGGCGCGGGCGCAGGGCCCACGGCCGCGGCCGTGGCGGCGGATATCGCCGACGTCATGACCGGCGCACGCCGGCCCGTCTTCCAGAAGCCGGCGGGCGACCTGAGGCCGTTCAAGCCGGTGGACGCCGCCCACACCCTGGGCCGCGCCTACCTGCGCCTGCTGGTGCGTGACGAGCCGGGGGTCATCGCCTCGGTGTCCGAGACCCTGGCCGACGCCGGCGTCTCCATCGACAGCTTCCTGCAAAAGCCGGTGGAAGGCGAGGCGGGCGTGCCCATCGTGCTGACCACCCACGCCGTGGCCGAGTCCGTGATGGCCGAAGCCGTGCGGCGGATGGCCGCTCTGCCGGCCCTGCTGCAGCCCCCTCGACTGATCCGCATCGCCCGCATCTGAGAATCCCACGAGAATAGCCCCCGAAGCTGCCTTCCGGGGCCGGAGACCGTTCAATGAGTTCAGGAAATTTGGATCGCGCCCTGGTGATGGAAGCGGTCCGGGTCACCGAGGCCGCCGCGATCGCCGCCTGGCGCCTGGCCGGCCGCGGCGATGAGAAGGCCGCCGACCAGGCCGCCGTTGACGCCATGCGCACGGCGCTGAACGAACTGGCCATCGAAGGCGTCATCGTCATCGGCGAAGGCGAGCGCGACGAAGCGCCGATGCTCTATATCGGCGAGAAGGTCGGGCAGGGCAAAGGCCCGCGCATCGACATCGCTCTCGACCCGCTGGAAGGCACGACTCTGACCGCCAAGGCCATGGCCAACGCCCTGGCGGTGATGGCCTGGGCGCCGGCCGGGACCCTGCTCAACGCCCCCGACACCTACATGGACAAGATCGCCTGCGGGCCGGGCCTGCCGGCCGGGACCATCGATCTGGACCGCACGCCCGCCGAGAACGCCCAGGCCATCGCCAAGGCCAAGGGCGTGGACGCCAGCGACGTCACCGTCTGCGTCCTCGACCGGCCGCGCCACGCCGACATCATCGCCAGCCTGCGCTCGGTGGGCGCGCGCGTGCACTTGATCACCGATGGCGACGTGGCCGGGGTGATGAACACCGCCGACCCGGACACCGGCATCGACCTCTATGTCGGCCAGGGCGGCGCCCCCGAAGGCGTGCTGGCCTGCGCGGCTCTGAAGTGCGTCGGCGGCCAGTTCCAGGGGCGCCTGGTGTTCCGCAACGCAGACGAACGCGCCCGCGCCGCCCGCCTGGGCATCACCGACCTCGACAAGAAGTACGACCTTTCCGAGATCGTTCGCGCCGACGCCATCTTCGTGGCCACCGGCGTGACCAACGGCGCCTTGCTGCAAGGCGTGCGGTTCGCCGACGGCTCGGTGCACACCGACAGCATCGTCATGAACTCCTCGACCCACACCGTGCGCCAGGTGCGCATGAAGCGGCGGCTCTAGCCCTCCATGGCCGACGGCGCGGTCCCGTCCGGCTATCTCGGGATCGTCCGGTCCCTGACGGGCCGGCGCTGGCGCGAGCGTCCCTTCGACCCCGCGGTGCTGCGGGCGCATCAGGCGCGCCTCGGGCTGGCCGAGCCCATGGCCCGGGCCATGGCCTCGCGCGGGGTGGCCGCGGAGGATGGCGAATCCTTCCTGCGCCCGACCCTGAAAGGGCTCTTTCCCGACCCATCCAGCTTCGCCGACATGGACCGGGCCGCCGCCCGGCTGGTGGACGCCCTGGTCGACGACGCGCCCACCGTCGTCTTTGCGGACTATGACGTGGACGGCGCCTCCAGCGCGGCCCAGTTGATCCGCTGGTTCCGGACCATGGGCAAGGACCTGCCGGTCTATGTGCCCGACCGGATGACCGAGGGCTACGGCCCCAGTCCTGCCGCGTTCCGCCGCCTGCACGCGGAGGGCGCGCGCCTGGTGGTCACCGTGGACTGTGGCGCGGCGGCGCATGACGCCATCGAGACCGCCGCCGAGATCGGCCTGGAGCTGGTGGTCATCGACCATCACCTGATGCGCGAGACGGTCCCCAGCATCGCCGCCCTGGTCAACCCGAACCGCCCGGACTGCGGGTCGGGGCAGGGGGTGCTGGCGGCGGCGGGCGTGACCTTCGTGCTGCTGGCGGCGCTGAACCGCGAGGCGCGCGCGCGAGGCCTCTTCCGGGACCGTCCCGAGCCGGACCTTCGCCAATGGCTGGACCTGGCCGCCCTGGGCGCCATCTGCGACGTGACCCAATTGGTGGGCTTCAACCGCGCCCTCGCCACACAGGGGCTGAAGGTCATGTCCGCCTTCGCCAATCCGGGCCTCGCGGCGCTGATGCAGGTGGCCGGCGCCAAGGGTCCGGCGGAGGTGTTCACCGCCGGCTTCGTCCTGGGGCCGCGGATCAATGCCGGCGGAAGGATCGGACGGTCCGATCTCGGCGCGCGCCTTCTGTCCACGGACGATCCGGAAGAGGCGAGGGCGCTGGCCATCGAGCTCGACCGCCTCAACGCCGAGCGCAAGGACGTGGAGCGCCGCATCCACGACGAGGCCGTCGCCGCCATCGAATCGGCCAGCAACTTCGACCCCGATTCGCCGGCCATCGTCGTCGCCGGCGAGGACTGGCATCCCGGAGTCGTCGGCATCGTCGCCAGCCGCCTGCGTGAGCGCTACAGGCGGCCCGTGATCGTCATCGGCCTCGACCGGGCGGCGGACGTGGGCAAGGGTTCGGGCCGGTCCCAGGCCGGGGTCAATCTGGGCCGGGCGGTGCAGGCGGCGTTCGACGAAGGCCTTCTGCTGGCGGGCGGCGGGCATGCCATGGCCGCCGGCCTGACCCTTCGGCCCGCGGCTCTGCCTGAGTTCCGGGACTTCCTGTGCGCCCGCCTGGCGGCGGAGATGACGATCGCCGCCGAGGCCGACGCGCTCGAGGTCGACGCCCTGGTCGCGCCGGGGGCGGCCAGGTCGATGCTCAATGATTTCCAGGCCCTGGCCCCATTCGGCCCCGGCAATCCCGAGCCGACGGTCGCCCTGGCCGACGTGCGTCCCGACCGGCCCATGGCGCTGCGTGGCGGCCATGTGCGAGTCGATCTGGTGGACGCCGCCGGCCATCGCCTCAAGGCGGTGGCCTGGCGCTCTGGCGATACGCCGCTCGGCCAGCGCCTGCTGGCGGGCGGCGGTTCGGTGCATGTGGCCGGCAAGCTGAAGCGCGACGACTGGAAGGGGCGGGACGGGGTGGAAATCGACATTGAGGATGTCGCTGACCCAAGACAGGCCTAGGGATTCAAGACCCCCTTGCATCGTCGCACCTCGGCGGATATATCCCCCGCTCTCGCCTGTCCAAGGTCCCTTCGTCTATCGGTTAGGACATCAGATTTTCAATCTGGGGAGAGGGGTTCGACTCCCCTAGGGACTGCCAGGCTTGAGAGACGCCCACGGGCGAAGATGCGTCGAATGATCGCGGACCGCGCATGTGGCGTGGCCGAAATATTGACGTGTCCCATTCTTCGAGAACAATGTTATAGTAACCGTCTCGTCCATGTTTGGACTGCGGACGGGCTCGAGGGGTGGGATGTCTGATTTGAATATCGAGGGCGCCGATCCGCACGACGAATCCGTGCGGATCAGCGGTCGCGTGAAGTGGTTCGATGCCGGAAAGGGATACGGGTTCATCGTCCCCGATGACCCCGGGCAGACGGGTCTGCGTGATGTCCTGTTGCATGTCACTTCACTGAGGAACACAGGCCGCGAGAGCGCCCTGGAAGGCTCGATCATCGTCTGCGACGTGGTCAAACGGACCAAGGGCTGGCAGGTGGCCGAGATCGTCGACCTTGACGAGTCGGCCGCCCCGCCGCGCGAGGAGCGGCCCCGCCGGTCCGACGCGGACGGCTTCCGTGGCGGCGGCTTTGGCGCCCGGGCGCCGCGCAGCGGCATGGATTCCCGCGCCCCGCGCAAGCCCATGGAGCCGCGCGGGCCGCTGGAGGCCGCCAAGGTCAAGTGGTTCAACCGCACCAAGGGCTATGGCTTCGTGGTGCGCGAGGCCGCCCCCGGCGACATCTTCGTGCACATTGAAACCCTGCGCCGCAGCGGCGTCGAGGATCTGCAGCCGGGCGACGACGTCATGGTGCGTTTCGCCGAAGGCCCCAAGGGGCTGGTTGTGGCCGAGATCGAAGTGGGTCACCCTTAGGCGGGGGCTCGCCTTCAGGTCTCGGAGATAGTTCAGCGTGTTGCAGATGACGGCCGCCGGTTCACGGCGGGTTTTGCGTCGGCGGTCGGCCGCCCTCGCCATGGGTTTGTTCGCCTTGGGCCTGGCGGGCGCGGTCTCCGCGGCTCCCACCGCGCGGGACGGCTGGAATGGCCCAAGGCTGGCCGATGGCACGCCGTGCACGGCCGCGCAGAAGACTCTGCGCACCGAGCCCCTGAAGATCGGCACCGCGCGCGGCCAGTGGCGCTTCGTCGTCGAAATGGCCGACACCGACGCCACGCGTGAGGCCGGCCTGATGTGCCGGCCGCATCTCGCGCCGGAGGCCGGCATGCTGTTCGACTTCAAGACGCCCCAGGACGTGTCGTTCTGGATGAAGAACACCATCATCCCCCTGGACATGCTGTTTATCGCCCGGGATGGCCGCGTCGTCTCCATCGCCCGCAACGCGATCCCGGAGAACGAGACTCCGATCCCGTCCGGCGGCCGGATCACGGGGGTCCTGGAACTGCGCGGCGGCCGCGCGGCCGAGATCGGCGCCGCGCCTGGCGACCGCGTGACCCAGAGGATCTTTCAGCGGTGAGCGATGACGAGGTCATCCCGCCGCCGCCGGATGGATTCGTTCTCGCCGGCGGGCGGGGCGCCTTCACCACGCACAACGGGCCCTATTTCTATCGGCCGACGGAGACGGGGGCCGAGCAGGCCTTCTTCGCCCTCAAGCGCCACTGCAACGGCGTCGGCCTGATCCACGGCGGCATGCTGTCGGCCTTCCTGGACGGCCTGCTGGCGGGCGCGGCGGCGCGCGGCGCCGGTGGCGTCCCGGTGACCATCCACCTGTCGGTCGACTATCTCGACATGGGCCGGGCAGGGGAGTGGGTGCAGGGCGAGGCCCGCCTCACCCGCGCGGCGAGGGACATCGCCTTCGTCGAGGGCCGCGCCCACGTCGGCGGCCGTGACCTGGCCCGCGCCACGGGCGTGTTCAAGCTGATGCGCCGCCGTTGAACCGGGCCCCGAGCCTGCTCCGCATGAGGGCCGCGCCGTTGCTCCCGGCGCCGGCGCATGGCAAGAGGGGCCTTCATCCGATGGCCGCGGGGCGTAGCGCAGCCTGGTAGCGCATCTGCTTTGGGAGCAGAGGGTCGCGTGTTCGAATCACGCCGCCCCGACCATCGGTCCGATGTTCGATTTTGGGGAGCCGCCGCATGCTCGCGCGCATCTTTCGCCCGGCCAAGACCGCGATGCAGTCCGGCAAGGCCAAGACCCACCTCTGGGTGCTGGAGTTCGAGCCCGCCGCCGCGCGCCAGTCGGACCCCCTGATGGGCTGGACGGTGACCGGCGACATGAACGGCCAGGTGCGGCTCAGATTCGAGACCCGCGAGGAGGCCGTCCAGTACGCCCAGGCTCACGGCATCCCCTTCGAGGTCCTGGCCGACAAGACGCCCAAGCGCATCGTCAAGGCCTATGCGGACAACTTCGCCTTCGGCCGCAAGCAGCCCTGGACGCACTAGGTCAGGCCCGCGCCGCCCGGCTCGACCCCGTAGCTCAACTGGATAGAGCATCCGCCTTCTAAGCGGACGGTTGCAGGTTCAAGTCCTGCCGGGGTCGCCAGGGGCGCGCGGCCAAGTTTCAAGGTCGACATCGCAACCTGCGCCGTGGCGTGCGCGTTCTTGATCGGCAGGCGTCCCCTGAGGCGCCGCCACGCATCGAGGAGGCGTCACCATGTCCGTTGACACCCTGAAGACCGAGACCACTCACCTGCTGGCCGACGCCGACGAGAAGGTGCGCGAGGCCGAGCACGAGCTGGCCGAGGGTTCGGAGGCTGCGAAGATCAAGGCGGCCGGAGACCTGGCTGTGCTCAAGCGCCAGCGCGACGATCTTCGTCGTCGGCTGGACGAGATCGAACGCGCGCCGCACTCGCGGCTGTCGGACATGGCCGAACAGCTCAAGGAGGAAGGCCTGCTGCTCAAGCAGAGCCTGCGGGCCTGGCTCTCGGGCCACTAGGCCTCGGCTGTCGCCGGCGCCGACGGCTCAGTGCGCGCGCGCCTTGTCCATCTCCGCCTTGACCGCGGCCGGATCGGCCATCGTCCCGGCGCTGACCCGGGCCTGGAATTCGGCAGTTGAGTTCTCGCGCGGGTAGGGGGTGTCGGGGACCGGAACGCCCAGGAAGGCGCACAGCGGCTCCCACCCCTGCGAGGCTTCGAACACCAGCAGCCGCTCGGGCGGGACGCCAGCCAGGACGTCCTCCGTGTGCCGTTTGAAGTGTTCGATCATGTAGTCGTGGTCGTTCTGCTGGCCCTCGTACTCGGCCATCACCATGGCGAAGAAGTCCCGCATCGGCTCGGGCGGGTTCAGGGCGCCGCCGCCCGGATTGAAGATCGTCGCCTGGGTGCTTTCGAACCAGCGCTCGGGATCGCGCACCGTGTGGATCAGCTTGGCGTCGGGGTAGTAGTCCATCAGTTCGCGCCAGAACTTGCAGCCCGGATGGTCCACCATCGCCTGGTAGTCGCCGAAGATGGCGTCCCAGTCCGGATTGCCGCGCCCCGCCTCGACCCACAGCGGCACGCTCTCAGGGTGCATGAAGACTTCGACCATGTGGTGGCAGGGCGCCAGGCCGAGCTGTTCCAGGGCCAGCTTCAGCGACATCGTGCCCGTGCGGCCGAGGCCCGTCCCGATCACCTTCAAAGCCATCGTCTTCTCCCAGGGGTCCACAGATGCGATCCGTTCGCACTGGTGGCGACGCTAGCAGACTGCGTAACAGCGGTCATCGTTGGACGCCCGCGCGCCCGCCGCTAAGGTGCCCGCCCTTCGAGGAGCCCAGCATGACCTTCAACTGCGCCGACAGCTTCAGCCGCGACTATCCGGAGGCGAGGGCCAAGTTCCAGGCGGCCGCGGCGGAGGCGGGCGGGGTCCTGGACGCCGTGGCGCATCCAGAGCGCGGCCCTGACGGCGGCGAGTTGGCTGCCGACATCGCCTGGTTCGGCCCGCGCGACGCCGAGCGGGTCCTGGTCATGCTGTCGGGCACCCACGGGGTCGAGGGCTTCTGCGGCTCCGGCGCCCAGGTGCACTGGCTGCGGCGCGGCGAGGCCCGGCGCCTGCCGGCCGGCGTCGCCGTGATGATGGTTCACGCGGTCAATCCCTACGGCTTCGCCTGGCTGCGGCGAGTGACCGAGGACAACGTCGACCTCAACCGGAACTGGATCGACTTTTCCAAGCCGATGCCGACCAACCAGGCCTACGATTCCCTGCACGACATCTTCTGCCCGACGGTCTGGACCGAGGCGACGCGGGCGGACACCGAGGCGGCGATCCAGCGCTTCGCCGCCGAACACGGCCCCATGATGCTGCAGACCGCCATGAGCGCCGGGCAATACGCCCATCCGGACGGCGTCTTCTTCGGCGGCGCCGGCCCGACCTGGTCGCGGCGCACCCAGACCGCGATCTATCAGCAGCGCCTCGGCCAGGCCCGCCAAGTGGCGATCATCGATTTCCACACCGGCCTCGGCCCCTGGGGCTTCGGTGAGCAGATCGTCGTCGCACACCCGGACAGCCCCGAGTTCGCCCGCGCCCGGCGCTGGTACGGCCAGGCCGTCGTTTCGCCCATGGGCGGAACCTCGTCTTCGGCGGACATCGTCGGGGATGGATTGAGCGCGACGCCCGCCATCCTGCCGCACGCGGAGGTCACCGGCATGGCGCTGGAAGTGGGCACCCAGCCGATGACCCTGGTGCGCAACGCCCTGCGGGCCGACGCCTGGCTGCACGCCCACGGCGACCCCAGGTCTCCCGAGGCGGCGCCCATCAAGGCCCAGATTCGCGACGCCTTCTACGGCGACGCGGACGACTGGAAAGGCATGGTCGCCGGCCAGTCGATGCTGGTCTGCCGCCAGGCGCTGGCGGGCCTGACCGCGGACTGAAGCTTGGAACAACGGCCGACGGAACGCCCGAGCTTTGGCGTGGCAAGGGGGCGGCGCGAACGGCGCCGGCCCTTCGGAACGGCCCATGTCCAAGCTCTTCGCCGCCCTGACCCCGGTCCTTCTGGCCTTCACAGTGTTGGTCATGACCGCCGTATCCGGCCGCGCCGCCGCCGCCGACTATGCTGCGCGCGGGCCTCATCCCGTGGCGATCCTGGACGGAGAGTGGCTGGACGCGGGACGCCAGCGAACCGTGCCCTATCGGGTGCGCTACCCCGCCGACCTCAAGGCGCCGGCGCCGGTGGTGATCTTCTCGCACGGCCTGGGCGGATCGCGGACGGGCGCCGCCTACTATGGGGATCATCTCGCCAGTCACGGCTACATCGTCGTCTTCGTGCAGCATCCGGGATCGGACGTGGGCATCTTCGCCGGCAAGGGGCTCAGCCGCGCCGCCGCCAATCAGTCATTGTCGCCCCGCGCCACCCTCGACCGGTTCTTCGACATTCCCTTCGCCCTCGATCAGCTCGCGGCGCTCGACGCCGCGCCAGGCCCCCTGAAGGGCCGGCTTGACCTGACCCGCATCGGCATGTCGGGCCACTCATTCGGGGCGGTGACCACGCAGGTCATGGCCGGCCAGGTGTTTCCGGCCGGCCGCAGCCTGCCCGAGCCGCGCTTCAAGGCCTTCCTGGCCATGAGCCCCTCACCGGATCGCGACGGGAACAACGCCAACGCCTTCGCCCGCATCGACAAGCCATTCCTGTTCCTCACCGGGACCAAGGACGACGCCCAGGTCGGGCCGCGCGCGCTGGAGTCCGCCGAGGGCCGCACCAAGCCGTTCGACGCCATCGAGGGGTCGCCCGAGACCCTGGTGGTGCTGACGGGCGGCGACCACATGGTCTTTTCCGGCCGCCAGGAACTGGGCCTCTCCCGCCCCAAGGACGATCGCTTTCACGACATCGTCAAGGCCGCCAGCCTGGCCTTCTGGGACGCCTACCTGCGCGATGACGCCGCCGCCCAGCGCTGGCTGCGCGAAGGCGGGCTGGCGGCCTATGCGGGGGCGGACGCGACGGTGCAGTCCAAGGGGCCAGGCCTGTAGCCCGACCGTCGTCAGTCGTGTGACGCCTCGATCGGCCCCGCCACGACCTGGGTCGGCGGCCGCAGGATGAGCAGCAGGGGATAGAGGCCGACGACCACGATCAGGATCAGGCCGAAGACCCAGTCATAGCCGATCATCGTCCCCTGACGGGTGATCTCCGCGTTGAGAACCTGAAGCCCGGCCGAGGTTGCGGGGTTCATGAAGCTGGGCAGGGCCGACCCGACGACCGGATCGCCCGGCACGATATGCTTGGCCAGGGCCTCGTGGGCCACGGCGCTGTGCTGGATCAGCATCGCCTGCATCATCGAAATGCCCACGCTGGACCCCAGGCTGCGGGCCATGGTCGACACGATGGTCCCTTCGGTGCGGTGGGCCGGGTTCAGCGTCACATAGGCCAGCGAGGTCAGGGGCGCGAAGAGCAGGCCCGTGCCCATGCCCTGGATGACGCCGGAGACCATGATCGGCCTCGAGGTCATGCTGAGGTCGAACTTTGTCATCATCCAGATGGCCAGCAGGCTGATGGCCAGGCCGATGGCCAGCACCTTGCGCGGTCCGATGCTCTTCAGCAGGAACGGCACCGCCAGGAAGGCCATGAACGACCCCAGCCCGCGCGGCATGCTGGCGTAGCCGCTTTCCAGCACCGAATAGCCGAGCAGGTTCTGCATCAGGGACGGCAACAAGGCCGTGACCGAGAAGAGCAGGGCGCCCACGAAGAAGCCGAACACCGTGGTGCCGACGAAGTTGGCGTCCTTGGCCAGGTCGCGGTGAAAAAAGGGGTGGTCTGAGGTCACCGTCTGGACGATGAACACCCACAGGCCGGCGAGGCCCAGGGCGCACTCGAACCAGATTTCCCTGGAGTGGAACCAGTCCTGGCCGGGGCCGCGGTCCATCATCAGCTGGAAGGCGCCGACGAATAGCACCAGAGCGCCGAAGCCCAGGAAGTCGAACGGCCGCTGTCGCCCGCCCTCGTCGTGGTCCATGAAGATCCACAGGCCCGCGAAGGCCAGGGCCCCGATCGGCACGTTGATGTAGAAGACCCAGCGCCAGGAATAGTTCTCGGTCAGCCAGCCGCCCAGGGCCGGACCGACGATCGGCCCCATGATCACCGCCGCGCTCCACACCGCCATCACCTGCGGCACCTGCTGCAAGGGGAAGATGTCGAGCATGATGTTCTGGGACATCGGCATCATCGACGCCCCGGCGATGCCTTGCAGCAGGCGGAAGACGACGATCTCGGGCAGGCTGGTGGCGATGCCGCACAGCATCGAGGCGGCGGTGAAGCCGGCGATCGACAGCAGGAACATCCGCTTTCGGCCAAACTTCTGCGACAGCCAGCCCGACAGCGGCGTCATGATCGCCGTGGCGATGATGTAGCTGGTCAGCACCCAGGTGATCTGGTCCTGGGCGGCCGAGACGCTGCCCTGGATGTGCGGCAGGGCGACGTTGGCGATGGTCGAATCCAGTGTGTTCATCAGCGTCGCCAGGATCATGGCGCCGGTGATGGGTATCCTGTTCTCGATGTCCTGGGCCGAAGCCATGCCGTTCCCCCCGGCGCGGACGAGCCCACCGACCCTTCATCCCTAGTGGGCCGTGTGGGCCAGATCAATCAAGGTTGGACGCAAGCGTCCAAAGATCGCGCGCGCCCTATTTGCCCACGAACACCGGCTTGCGCTTCTCGAAGAAGGCCTTGCGGGCCTCCTTGGCGTCGTCGCTGGCGAAGGCGATCCGGATGTTGCCGACCTCGTAGCGAAGCTGCTGCTCCATGTCGGTGCTTTCCAGCGACTTGACCATGCCGCGCTTGAGCAGGCGCAGGGTGATCGGCGACCAGGCGCAGAGTTCCTGGCAATAGGCGGCCAGGCGATCGGCGAACTTGTCGTCGTCCACCACTTCCCCGGCCATGCCCCATTCCACGGCCTGGTCGCCGGTGGCGGTGCGGTTCTCCATCATGAAGCGCATGGCGCGCTCATAGCCCATGGCCTGGGGCAGGGTGATGGTCAGGCCGGCGTCAGGCGAGCCGCCGATGCGGGTATAGCCGGCCATCAGCCGGGCGCTGCGCGTCACCAGCCGAACGTCGGCGGCCATGGCCAGGCCCAGGCCCGCGCCCACCGCGACGCCGTTTACCCCGGCCACCACCGGCTTGTCGCAGCGCTTGCGGATGGCCAGCAGGAAGTTGCCGACCCATCCGATGTCGTCCAGTTGCGCGCTCTGCGGGGTCTTGGGCGAATAGGGCTCGCTGCCGCCCAGGTCGAGGCCCGCGCAGAAGGCGTCGCCGGTTCCGGTGATGGCCACCACCCAGATGTCGTCGATCCGGGCCGCCTCGTCGACGGCTTCGATCACGCCCCAGGCGAGCTGCAGGTTCAGGGCGTTCTTCTTGTCCGGCCGGTTCAAGGTGATCGTCCTGACGTGCCCCGCGTCCGACACCTTCACGAGATCCGTCATGCTCGAAATCCTTCCCCTGGCGCGGCCTTCAAAATGGGCTGCGTGCTGTTCTTGAAAGGGCCAGTGTCGCATTGGCGCGCCACCTTGGCGAGACGTCCTAGCCCTCTTCCTTCATTGGCCGCGGGTTGCCGATGTCGGCGGTGGGATAGCCAAAGACCAGACCGGCCTTCACCCAGTCGCCCAGGCGGTTCTTCAGCGGAAAGGCCATGTGGTTCTCGACCCCGGTGACCTGGAACTGCAGGTCCTGGCTCTTGCGCACCAGCGGCATCCGCCACTCGAAGAGGTCGGAGCGGGCGGTCTGGGCCACCGTCAGGGCGCAGGGCTGGTCCCGGGTCAGGGTCACCGCGCGGCTGAGCACGACCACATAGCGGACGGCGCCCGGCTTCAGCATGTCGGCGTCCAGCAGCGGATTGCGCTCGTCGCCCGCCTTCCTGCCCCACGAGATGAAGATCACGCCCGCCGGGACCTCCAGCGGCGCCGGGTCGCGCGTGTCGAGCGCGCTGGCGCGGCAGACCTTGAAGTTCGTCGCCCCCCGCGGCAGGCGCTCGGCCTCCGCCAGATCCGCCGCCAGGCTCTGGGGCGTGACCACTGGCGCTGTCGATGCAGGCGTCGCGGCGGGCGTGTCCGTGGTGGGCTCGCGGTTGGGTCCGCAGGCGCAGAGCAAGCCGAACCCCGCCAGCGCCGCCGCGCCGGCGGCTTGGGCGCGCCTCACGCCCGCCGGCCGATGAAGCCGAAGAGCGCCATCGCCAGGCCCAGCCCGCCAACGACCCCGGAAACCTGACCGACCGTCCGCATCAGGGCCACGGGATCGTTGGACTTTCCGGCGATGCTCATCATGAAGAGCATGAAGCCGCCGGCCAACACGATCATGACCAGGCCGACAATCACCAGCCGCCAATTCTTCCGCCGCATGCCGCTTCTCCCCAAGGCGGTGAAATAGAAGCTTAGCGGCGATCGCGGAACAAGGGTATCCGAACTAGGCTTCGTCCAGCCGGTTCAGGGCGTCCAGCCCGCGGCGCAGGTCCTCGATCAGGTCGCCCGGATCCTCCAGGCCGATGTTGAGGCGCAGGACCGGCCCGTCATAGGCCTGGCGGAAGCGGCGGTGGACAAGCTGGTGATCGCAGTCGAGCGCCAGGCTCTCGAACCCGCCCCAGGAAAAGCCCAGGCCGAACAGGCTGAGCTCGTCCAGCAGGGCGTGCACCGCCGCCTCGGACGCCGGCTTAAGGACGACGCCGAACAGGCCCGCCGCGCCGGTGAAGTCCCGCTTCCAGAGGTCATGGTCCGGCGCGCCGGGCAGGGCGGGGTGCAGAACCTGGAGCACCTCCGGCTGATCGCGCAGCCAGCGGGCGACCTTGAGGCTGCTGTCGCCGTGCCGGGCCATGCGGGTCGGCAGGGTCCGAAGCCCGCGCAGCATCTGGTAGGCGTCCTCGGCCGAGACCGCCCAGCCGAAGTCCCAGACCGCATGGTCCAGGGCGTGGCAAAGGTCCGGGTCGACAGCCGCCGCCGACCCCATGAACACGTCCGAGTGCCCGCCAACGTACTTGGTCAGGGCCTGGACGCTGAGGTCGACGCCATGCGTCAGGGGCTTGAACAGCAGGCCCGCGCCCCAGGTGTTGTCGATCATGCTGAGCGCGCCGCGCGCCCGGGCCGCAGCGGCGACGGCCGGCACATCGTGCATCTCGAAGGTGAGGGAGCCGGGGCTCTCCATCAGCACCAGCCGCGTCGCGGGCGACCAGGGCAGGGCGTCCGGCGCCGTGCGGGGCTCGAAGTAGCGGACGACGACGCCATAGCGCGTCAGGACGTTGTCGCAGAACCGCCGGGTCGGCTTGTAGATGGTGTCGGTGACCAGCACCTCGTCGCCGGCCTTCAGCACCGCCATCAGGGCGCCCGTCAGGGCGGCCAGGCCCGAGGGGAAGAGCCGCACCGCCTTGGCGCCTTCCAGCTCCGCCAGGGCGTCCATCAGGGCGTTCTGGGCGGCGAGCCCGCCGCGGCCATAGGTGACCTGGGTCTCGTCGTAGAGCGAAGCGGCGTCAGGCAACAGAACTGTGGAGCCCTTCTGGATCGGCGGGCCGACGGTCTTGGCCAGGCGACCGCCGGCCGCCATGCCCGTCCGGATCAGCCGGGTCTCCTCGCGCGTGCGCCGGGTCATCCCGCGCCCATCGTCACCGAAGTGTCCTCGCGGCCGCCCCATTCGGTCCACGAACCGTCATAAACCGCCACGTCGTCGCGGCCGATCCGCGCCAGGCCCAGGGCCAGCACGCAGGCGGTAATGCC
>JAFEEA010000269.1 GCA_018241335.1 Pseudomonadota bacterium | reverse complement strand
GGCTTGGCGGCGGCCGGCTTCGGCGCCGTGGCGGCGACGGGCTTGACCGCGACGGGCGCGGGGACCTGGGCGGTGTGAGCCGCCGGCCGGCTCGGCGCGGTCAGGGTCGGCGTCGTCACCGGGGCGCCCAAGGGCGCTGTTTGGGGCGCCGTCGGGGCGGCCGGCGTGGTCACCACCGGCGGCGTCAGGCCGCCGATCGGGGCGATGGGCGCGATCGGCGCGGTCGGCGTCGTGGAGGCCGGGGCGGAAGCCGGCGTGTTGGAGAGCTTCAGCCGGTTCAGGATCGACTTGTCGGACCGCTCGCGCGCGCCGATCAAGGTCAGGGACAGGCTCAGCAGCAGGAAGATGGCGAACAGGGTCCAGGTCGTCCGCGTCAACAGGTCGCCCGCGCCGCGGGTGGTGATCAGCCCGGTCGGGCCGCCGCCCGAACCCAGGGCGCCGCCCTCGGAGCGCTGCATCAGCACGACGCCCACAAGCGCCGCGCAGACCAGGACATTCAAAGTGAGCAGAAGGCCGTAGAGCATGAAGTATAAGGACTTTCAGTTCGCCGGACGCCGGCCGGGCGCAGGAAGCGGCCCCTCTAGCATCAAGGGGTGCGACGCGCCATAGCTAGGTAGCCAAACGCCAGCGACCAAGCCCAGGGACCAAGCAACGTGATCCTGGAAACCGAACGCCTGACCCTGAGGCCCCTGACCGAGGCCGACAGCGCGCCGCTGCACGAGATCATGAGCGACCCGGACGCCATGGCCCATTGGGACATCGCCGCGATCGAGGATCCGGACCTCACCGACGCTATCGTCAATTCGCAGATCGAGGCCATGGACACCGGGCGCGCCCGCCACTGGGCGATCACCCGCACCGCCGACGGCGCCTTCCTGGGCGTCTGCGACCTGTCCGACATCGACCGTTGGCATCACCGCGGCGAGATCGGCTACCTGCTGGGACGCGAGGCCTGGGGCCAGGGCTATGGTCTGGAAGCCATGCGCGCGGTGGTG
Source organism: Pseudomonadota bacterium (assembly GCA_018241335.1). GTDB lineage: Bacteria > Pseudomonadota > Alphaproteobacteria > Caulobacterales > Caulobacteraceae > Acaudatibacter. The sequence goes on along the minus strand of JAFEEA010000269.1, from coordinate 3,985 downwards.
ACGCAGGCCGCCGCCCTCGGCATCCGGCGGCTGACCGCCCGCACCCATGTCGGCAACATCCGGTCCGAGCAGTTGCTGGTGAAGCTCGGGTTCCAGATCGAGGGCTATCTGCGCGGCCACATCCAGCGCGACGGTGAACGCCGCGACTGCCACCTGTTCGGCCTGCTGCTCTAGGGCGCCGTGCGCAATCGCCAAGACGATCGACCGCTGCTTCGTTCTCTCCGTGCAGACGAAGGATATTGCCCCCTCAACCCGCTCTTCCCGGCGAAGGCCGGGATCCAGGGAAGCCTCGCCGCAACCGGGAACGCGTCAGCTCCCGCTCAATCGCAGGCGTGGCCGGTGGACACCTGAGAGGCCGCCCTGGGTTCCGGCCTTCGCCGGAATGAGCGGAATTGGGGGAGGCTCCGTCCGTCGGACGGAATCCCGTGATTCAGCCACCGCCCGCGAACACGAAAGGCTGATGGGCAGTCCGACCTAAAGCGCCTCGAAGATGGCGGTGAAGTCGGACGCCTTCAGCGATGCGCCGCCCACCAGGGCGCCGCCCACCTCGGCCGTGCGCAGGATCTCGGCGGCGTTGGAGGGCTTGACGGAGCCGCCGTAGAGGATCGGGATGCGCCGGCCGTGCTCGCCGAAGCCTTCCACCAGGGTGGCGCGGATGGCGGCGTGCGCCTCGGCGATCTGTTCTAGCGTGGGGGTCAGCCCCGTGCCGATCGCCCAGACCGGCTCGTAGGCGACCGCGAAGGCATGGCCGGCCAGGTCTTCCGGCAGGGAGCCGCGCGTCTGGCCCGTGATCACTGACAGGGTCTGGCCGGCCTCCCGCTCGGCCAGGCTCTCGCCGACACAGACGATCGGCTCCAGGCCGGCGCGCAGCGCCGCCACGGCCTTGGCGGCGATCAGCGCATCGCCCTCGCCGTATCCGGCCCGCCGCTCGGAGTGGCCCAGGATCACCAGGGTGGCGCCGGCGTCGGCCAGCATTTCGGCGGCGATGTCGCCGGTGTAGGCGCCCTGCGCCTCGGCGCGGCAATCCTGGCCGCCGACCTCGATCAGCGTGCCCTTCACCTGGGCGGCTAGGCGATCGATCAGGGTGGCTGGCGGGCAGATGGCCACCCGCGAAGCCGGCGGACGGCCTTCGACGGCGGCGACCATGGCGCGCACCTCGCCAAGGCTGGCCTCCACCCCGTGCATCTTCCAGTTTCCGGCGATCAGCGGGCGATAGGCGGTCACGGGCGGCGTCTTTCCCTGTTGGTCTGTTGTCGCGCGGCTGCCTAGGGCAAAGTCGCCTGACTGTCACGCATGCTTGCGGGCCGGCGGAAGCCTCCACTATACCCCCCTGGCGGGCGCGTCGGCGGCCGCGTTTCCTCTGGTTCGAGACCCGATGACCGGCACCCTGCGCCCCACGGCCCGAAATCCCGTCGCTGTCCTGCTCATGGGGCTGTTGACGCTGGTGTTCCTGATCCTCGGGATCGGCGGCGGCGGCGGCGGCCTGGGCGGCGCCTTCCGGGGCATCGACGCCAATGCGGTGATCGTCGCCGGCCAGCACGTCACCAACCAGCACGATTTCAAGCGCGCCTTCGACCAGCAGGCGCGCGACATCAGCCAGCGCCAGGGCCAGGGCCAGCAAATTCCGGTCAGCGTGCTGGTGGAGAACGGGCTGGACCAGCAGTTGCTGAACCACATGGCCGGCCAGCAGTCCGAGGTCGAGATGCTGCGCCGCGCCGGCATCCGGCCGGCGGACAGCCTGATCGACGACGTGATCAGGAAGCAGCAGGCCTTCCAGGACCCGATCAGCGGCAAGTTCAGCGAGAAGGCCTTCGCCGAAGCGATCGCCAACCAGGGCCTGACCCCGCGCGACGTCACCAACCTGATCCGCGACGGCATCGCCGCCGAACATCTGGCCGGCGCCATGCGGTTCGGCTTCCGCGCGCCGCGCCTCTATGCGGCGGTGGCGGCGGTGCAGGCCTTCGACACCCGCGACGTGAGCTTCTTCGTTATGGACGCCCACACCGTGCCGGCGCCCGCCGCGCCCACCGACGCCCAGCTTCTGGCCTTCCAGAAGGAGCATGCGGACCACTACACCGTGCCGGAAACGCGGGTGATCACCCTGGTCCGCTTCTCGCCCAAGGCGCTTGAGCCCTCGATCGTCATCGACCAGGCCGCCCTGAACAAGGAATTCGAGTTCAAGAAGGACACCTTCTCAAAGCCCGAGACGCGTTCGCTGGTGCAGATCCCGGTGAAATCCCCCGCGGAAGCCGCGGCGGTTTCCGCCCGGCTCGGCAAGGGCGAGGATCCCTCGGCGGTGGCTGCGTCGCTGGGCGCCCAGGCCGTGACCTATGCCGACAAGCCGCGCTCGGCGGTGGTCGACGCCAAGGTCGCGGCGGCGGCTTTCGGCATGAAGCCCGGCCAGATCGCCACGGTGCAAGGCGACCTCAGCCTGGACGTGGTCAAGGTCGACAAGATCACCCCCGGTCAGGAAGCCACCCTGGAGAGCGTTCGTCCGCAACTGGAGGCCTCGCTGCGTGAACGCGGGGCTCGCGACAAGGCGGCCGACATGTCCGCCAAGTTCCAGGACGCCCGTGACGCCGGCGCCGGCATCGCCGATGCGGCGCAGAAGGCCGGCGCGACCGCGGTCACGATCGGCCCGGTCACCGCCCAGGGTGTCGGGGCGGACGGAAAGCCGAACCCGCTGCTGACGGACAAGATCCTGAAGTCGGCGTTCTCCGAGGCCGCCGGCGGCCAGGGCACCGACGTGCAGAACGTGGACGCGGGCGAGTCCTTCGCCCTGCGGGTCGACAAGATCAACGCCCCTGCCCTGCCGCCCCTGGACCAGGCCCGCGCGCAGCTGACCCGGGACTACATCAACAACGCCATCGGCGTGGCGCTGAAGGCCAAGGCCGAAGGCCTGCTGGCGGCGATGCGCAAGGGCGCGACCATCGAGGCCGCCGCGGCCCAGGTCGGCGGCCACGTGACCCACCAGGTCGGACTGCAGCGGATGCAGGCCCAGAAGTACGCCCAGGCCGTAGGCGGCGAGTTCGTCGAGAGCGTCTTCGGCGGCAAGGCCGGCGATGTGTTCGCCGCCGCCGCGCCCACCGGCCTCTTCGTCGCCAAGCTGGACGCGATACGGACCGGTGACCCGACGCAGATGGCCCGGGCGGTCCAGACGGTCGCCCCGCGGGTGGCCGATGGCTACACAGGCGACCTCGACAATTCCGTCCAGACCGCCGCCACGGCCGTCATCAAGCCGCGCACCAACCTCAACCGCGCGCGCGAGGCCCTGAACCTCGACCAGGCCACGATCGACAAGCTGAACGCCAAGCCCGGCGCCACGCCGGCCAAGTCTCCCGCCCCGTGACGCCGTATTCCCGATGACCATCGAGCCGGCGTACGACGACTTTGAACGCGCCTATGCGAACGGGCAGGCCCAGGTGGTCTGGACGCGGCTGGTCGACGACCTGGAGACCCCGGTCTCGGCCTATCTGAAGATCGCCCATGGGCGGCCCTACGCCTTCCTGTTCGAAAGCGTCGAGGGCGGCGCCTGGCGGGGGCGCTATTCCATCGTCGCCATGAAGCCGGACCTCGTCTGGCGCTGCCGCGGCGACAAGGCCGAGGTGGCCAAGGGCGAGGCCATCGCGCGCGGCGAGTTCACGCCCGAGGCGGACAGCGCGCTGGAGTCCCTGCGCGACCTGGTGGCGGCCAACCGCCTCGACCTGCCCAAGGGCCTGCCGCCCATGGCCGCGGGCCTCTTCGGCGCGCTGGGCTACGACATGATCCGCCTCGCGGAGACGCTGCCGGACGTCAACCCCGACCCGCTGGACCTGCCGGACGCGGTGATGACGCGGCCGTCGATCGTCGCCATCTTCGACGCCATCGCCCAGGAGATCATCCTGACCACCACGGTCAGGCCCTCGGCCCTGTCGGCCAAGGCGGCCTATGACGAGGCCTCGGCGCGCCTGCAGGCGGTGATCTTCGACCTCGGCAAGACCCTGCC
>JAFEEA010000268.1 GCA_018241335.1 Pseudomonadota bacterium | reverse complement strand
CTGTTCAACGGCATCGCCCAGTACGCCGCCAAGCGCGACTTCGCCGCCGGCCTGCAAGCCGAGGGGGTGTACCGCCTGAACGACGCCCACACCCTGCGCGCCGGCCTGATCATCCAGGGCGACCGTTCGGTGAGCCGCACCACCTCGCAGGTGTTGCCGGTCGACGAGAGCGGGGCGCAGACGACCGACATCCCCGTGACCATCATCGACAACGGCGCGCGCACGGCCTGGACCTACAGCGTCTTCGCCCAGGACGAATGGAAGCTGGCCGACAGCCTGACGCTGAACTACGGCCTGCGCTTCGACGAGGTCGACGCCCTGCGCAACGAGCGCCAGCTCAGCCCGCGCGTGAACCTGGTCTGGAAGCCGGCGGAGGCGACGACCCTGCACGCCGGCTACGCCCGCTACTTCACCCCGCCGTCCTTCGAGCTGATCGCCGCCCCGACCGTGGCCAGGTTCGCCGGCACCACCGCCGCGCCGCCGAACAGCGCCGACACCACGCCCTTCTCGGAACGCGACGACTACTTCGACGTCGGGGCCCAGCAGCGGTTCGGGGAGCTGACCCTGGGTGTCGACGGCTACCTGCGGCGGGCCAAGAACCTGATCGACGAGGGCCAGTTCGGCGCCCCGATCATCCTGACCCCGTTCAACTACCGCGACGGCCGCATCCGGGGGATCGAGTTCACTGCCACCTACGCCCACGGCCCGTTCTCGGCCTATGCGAACCTGGCGCTGTCGAAGGCGCAGGGGCGCGACATCGTCTCCAGCCAGTTCAACTTCGATCCGGCCGACCTCGCCTACATCCAGAGCCACTACATCTACCTGGACCACAACCAGTCGGTCACCGGCTCGGCCGGGGCGTCCTACAGCTTCGGCGCGCTGAAGGTGTCGGGCGATGTCCTCTATGGCTCGGGCCTGCGGCGGGACGGGGCGGTTCCCAACGGCGACCATGTGCCGGGCTATGTGCAGGTGAACCTGTCGGCGTCTTATCGCGTCAAGGCGGGTCCGGCCGGCCCGGTCGAGCTGCGCCTGGACCTGATCAACGTCGGCGACGAAAAGTACGAGATCCGCGACGGCACCGGGGTCGGGGTCGGCGCCCCGCAGTGGGGCCCGCGCCGCGGCGTCTTTGGGGGCGTGACCAAATCGTTCTAGGCTTGGCCCATGACCTCGCCGATCGAAGACACCCTGTTCCAGAAACTGAGCGCGCTCGCGCCCGGCAAGTCGGTCTCGCCCGAGGACGTGGCCAAGGCGCTGGACGCCGAGGGCTGGCGCAGGCTGCTGCCGCAGGTGCGCGCGACGGCGGTGGGCCTGGCCCGCGCCGGCAAGCTGGTGATCACCCGTCACGGCAAGCCCGCCGATCCGGACAGCTTCAAGGGGGTCTACCGGCTGCGCCTGCCCGCGCCGGGCGACTCAGAATAACTGGGTACGTCTTTTTTAGAGACTGAATTAGAACTCCGCCACGCCGGCCATCGACCGGCCTGACCCAGCGGAGGTTCCCATGATCGTCTACGGCTCGTCCTTCTCGCCGTTCGTGCGCAAGACCCTGGCCTTCGCGGCCGAGAAGGGGGTGCAGGTGGAGCTGAAGCCCGTGGGCCTCGGCAGCCGCGACCCCGAGTTCCGCGCCGCCAGCCCGTTCGGCAAGATCCCGGGTTTCCGGGACGGCGACTTCGCCATCTCCGACTCCACGGCCATCGTCACCTACCTGGAGGCCAAGTTCCCCAATCCGGCCCTGCTGCCGGCCGAACCCGCCGACCGGGCGCGGGCGATCTGGTACGAGGAATTCGCCGACACCATCCTGATCGCCTGCATGGGCAAGATGTTCTTCAACCGCTTCGTCATGCCCCGCTTCATGGGCAAGGAAGGCGACCTGGCCGCCGCCGACCAGGCCGAGCGCGAGGAGCTGCCGCCGCTGCTGGACTATCTGGAGGGCGTGCTGCCGGCCTCCGGCTATCTGGTGGGCGACCGCCTGACCCTGGCGGACCTGGCCGTCGCCAGCCCGTTCGTGAACCTGGAGCATGTCGGCTTCTTCGTCGACGCGGCCAGCCATCCCAAGCTCGCGGCCTATCTGAAGGCGATGCACGCGAGGCCCTCCTTCGCGCCCTGGATCGCCCAGGAGAAGGCCTTCGCCGCCGCCTGACCCCGGTCGTCTGATCGCCTGCGCGACGCCGCGGCGCCTGCCAAGGGCGTCGCGGCGGCCTATATGCGGGGCGTGGCACTCGACACCCTCCTCGACGACATCCGCGCCTGCCGCGCCTGCGCCGGCGAACTGCCGCATGAGCCGAGGCCCGTGGTGCGGGTGTCGGCCGAGACGCGGATACTGATCTGCGGCCAGGCCCCCGGTCGGCGCGTGCACGAGAGCGGCATGCCCTTCACCGATCCGTCGGGCGATCGCCTTCGCGCCTGGATGGGCGTCGACTGGGACACGTTCTACGGCCACCCGGCCATTGGCGTGGCGGCCATGGCCTTCTGCTTTCCCGGCACCGACCCCAAGGGCGGCGACTATCCGCCGCCGCGCCGCTGCGCCGACCTGTGGCGGCGGGACCTGCTGGCGGCCCTGCCGAAGGTCGAGCTGACCCTGCTGGTGGGCGGCCACGCCCAGGCCTGGGCCCTGGGCGAGGCGGCCAGGGCCAACATGACCGAGACCGTGCGGGCCTGGCGCGACTACGGGCCGGCGCGCATCCCCCTGCCGCATCCGTCCTGGCGCAACACCGCCTGGCTGAAGCGCAACCCGTGGTTCGAGGCCGAGGTGACGCCCTATTTGCGATCCCGCGTGGCGGCTATGCTGAAGCGATGAGCCCACGCGCCTTCCTGTCATTGGCGGCCGTCCTGATGGCCGCGGCGCTCGGCGCCTGCGCCCCGACCCTGCAGCACGCCGGCAGGCCGGACCTGACGTTCCAGGGCCCGCGGCTGGAGCAGAACGCCTTCGTCAGCTTCGACGGCGCGCGGCTGGGCGTCAGCCGCTGGGACGCCGAGGGCGAGCCCTGGGCGGTGATCATCGGCGTGCACGGCATGAACGACTACGCCAACGCCTTCCATCTGGCCGGCCCCTATTGGGCCAAGCAGGGCATCACCACCATCGCCTATGACCAGCGTGGCTTCGGCCGCTCGCCCCAGCGCGGAATCTGGGCCGGCGACGACCTGATGACCGAGGACCTGCGCACGATCACCGCCGTGGTCCGCGCCCGCTATCCCCACGCTATCATCGCCCTGGCGGGCGAGAGCCTGGGCGGGGCGGTGGTGATCGAGGCCATGGCCTCCGACCGCCCGCCGGCCGCGGACCGGTCCGTGCTGCTGGCCCCGGCCGTCTGGGGCTGGTCCAACCTGCCGGTCCCCTACAAGGTCGCCCTGTGGTTCGCCGACCACACGGCGCCGGCCAAGGTGTTCGAGCCGCCCGGCTTCGTGGTCAGCCACATCTCGCCCAGCGACAACCGCGAGGAGCTGATCGCCATGGGGCGCGACCCGCTGATGGTCTGGGGCGCAAGGTCCGACACCCTCTATGGACTGGTCTCGACCATGCAGCACGCCTGGCGCCACGCCGGCGACGTCAAGGGACCGGTGCTCTACCTCTATGGCGACCATGACCAGATCATCCCCAAGCCGGCGACCTATCAGGCGGCGCGGCGGCTGAAGCCGGGGGACCGGTCGGCCTTCTACGCCAAGGGCTGGCACCTGCTGCTGGTGGACCGCCAGGCCGAGACGGTGTGGCGCGACGTGGCCGCCTTCGTGCGCGATCCGGCCGGCCCCCTGCCATCGGACGCCCCGACGATCCCCGGCGCGCCGACGCCGCCGAACGGTCCGGCCCGGCAGACGGCCACCGAAGCCGGCGGCGACGGCCTTGTGAGCGCGCGGCCCCCGTCGTAGACGCGATGGCCAAGGGGAAACGCCCGAGCAAAGGGGCTCCATGAGCTTTTTCGAGTCGACGGCCTTCGAGGGCCACGAGGCCCTGCACGCCTTCAACGACCAGCGGTCGGGCCTGAAGTGCTTCATCGCCATCCATTCCACGGCGCGCGGCCCCGCGACCGGCGGCTGCCGCATGTGGGCCTACGCCGGCGAACAGGCGGCCGTGGACGACGCCCTGAAGCTGTCGCGGGCCATGTCGTACAAGAACGCTATCGCCGACCTGGACCTGGGCGGCGGCAAGGCGGTGATCATCGGCGACGCCCGCACGGCCAAGACGCCGGCGCTGTTCGAGGCGTTCGGCGGCGCGGTCGACACCCTGGGCGGGACCTATTGGGGGGCGGAGGACGTCGGCGTGACGCCCGAGGACCTGGCCTACGCCGCCCGCCGCACCCGCTACATGGCCGGGCTGACCGGCCGTCCCGCCTCGTCCGGCGACCCCAGTCCGGTCACCGCCGAGGGGGTCAAGCGCGGCATCGAGATGACGGTCAAGAAGGTGCTGGACCGGTCCTTGAGCGGGGTCACCATCGCCATCCAGGGCGTCGGCCACGTGGGCGCGCGCCTGGCCGAGAAGCTGGCCGCCGCCGGGGCCAAGCTCTATGTCACCGACCTGCACGAGGCCACGGCCCGCGCCGTGGCGGCCAAGGTCGGGGCCCAGGCGGTGCCGCCGCACGCCATCTATGACACCGACGCCCTGGTCTTCGCGCCCTGCGCCCTGGGCGGGGCGATCTCGCGCGAGACCCTGCCGCGCATCCGGGCCCGGATCATCGCAGGGGCGGCCAACAACCAGCTCGCCGACGCCGAGGTGGGCCGGGCGATCTATGACCGGGGCACGGTCTATGCGCCGGACTTCGTGCTCAACGCCGGCGGCATCATCAACATCGCCGCCGAGATCCGCGCCCTGGCCGAGGGCGGCGCCTATGATCCCGACTGGGTCGAACTGAAGCTGGAGCGGATGACCGTCACCCTGAGCGAGGTGCTGGACCGTTCGGTCCGCGAACGGCGCCCCACCGACGTCATCGCCAACGAGATCGCGCGCGAACGCATCGCCGCCGCGCGGGGGTGAAGCGGCCGAGCGGGGTGAAATCCACCCCGCCGCAGCGGCTTCGCCCGGTTTGGACCCCCCTGAATCTCCGTAATTAACGGTGAACGGT
>JAFEEA010000267.1 GCA_018241335.1 Pseudomonadota bacterium | reverse complement strand
CCGTTCGCGGCGGTCAAATCCGTGGGAGGGCCGCCAAGCCCGCTAACCACGGCTCTTCAACCGAAGGCCCGGCGACCCCGGGCCTATGAGAGGACCATATGGCCAAGAAGATCCTGGGCTACATCAAGCTGCAGGTCCCCGCCGGCTCCGCCACGCCTTCGCCGCCCATCGGGCCGGCGCTGGGTCAGCGCGGCGTCAACATCATGGGGTTCTGCAAGGAGTTCAACGCCCGCACCGAGAACGTCGCGAAGGGCACGCCCCTGCCGACCGTGATCACCGTCTATCAGGACAAGAGCTTCACCTTCGTCACCAAGACGCCGCCGGCCACCTTCTTCCTGAAGGAAGCCACCGGCCTGAAGTCGGGCTCCGGCACCACCGGCCGCACGTCGGTCGGCGAGGTCACGCGCACCCAGCTGCGCGAGATCGCCGAGAAGAAGATGAAGGACCTCAACGCCAACGATATCGAGGCCGCGGCCCGGATCATCGAAGGCTCGGCCCGCGCCATGGGCCTCAAGGTCGTGGAGGCCTGATCACATGCCCAAGCAACCCAAGCGCATCCAGGCCTGGACCGGCGACCGTGACGCCACCCACGCCCTCACCGACGCCGTGAAGCTGGTCAAGGCCAACGCCAAGGCCAAGTTCGACGAAAGCATCGAGATCGCCGTCAACCTGGGCGTCGATCCCCGCCACGCCGACCAGCAGGTCCGCGGCGTCGTCTCCCTGCCGTCCGGCACGGGCCGCGACGTTCGCGTGGCCGTCATCGCCAAGGACGCCAAGGCCGAGGAAGCCACGGCGGCCGGGGCCGAGATCGTCGGCGCCGAAGACCTGGTGGAGCGCATCCAAGGCGGCTTCATGGACTTCGACCGCGTCATCGCCACGCCCGACATGATGGCCCTGGTGGGCCGTCTGGGTAAAATCCTGGGCCCGCGCGGCCTGATGCCGAACCCGCGCGTCGGCACGGTCACGCCGAACGTCGGCCAGGCCGTGAAGGACGCCAAGGGCGGCGCCATCGAGTTCCGCGTCGAGAAAGAAGGCATCGTCCACGCCGGCATCGGCAAGGCGAGCTTCACCGACGACGCGCTGCTGGCCAACGCTCGCGCCCTGGTGGACGCTCTGAACAAGGCCAAGCCGGCCGGCGCCAAGGGCACCTACGTCAAGCGCATCAGCCTGTCTTCGACCATGGGCCCCGGCTTCAAGGTCGACACGGCCAGCGTCGGCGCCTAGGGCCGCCGCACCTGAGTGCAACGCGAAGCCCCGGGGGTCCGCCTCCGGGGCTTTTGCTTTCTGGGGCAGGATCTGCCCCGAGGGACGCGGTTCGCCCGGGCGGGACCCCCCATGTTTCACCGTAGTTACGGTGGGCGCTTGCGGGCCGGTTGGAAGATCCTTCCCCGCTGTCAATCCAGCAGACGTCCATTCGGCGCCGGGGGCAAGTCCCAGACGCCCCGCGGGGGCGGGCCAGCGCCCCGGCGACTTGATCGGCGCGCGCAACCGGGGATGATGCCGCCCCGACGACGCTGAGAGGAGGCGGCATGATCGAGACGGTCCTGAAGGCCTCGAGCGCGCTGGACGCCTGGCTGAGAGAGCACCTTGGGCGGCCCTATCTGGCGGCGCTGGGCGTGGGCCTGGTGCTGGGCATCATCGCCACGGTGCAGCAGCTGGTGGAGGACATCGGCTCGGACAGCGTGCTGAAGCTGTCGCTGTTCGTGGTCTTCCAGGCGGCCCTGCTGGTCAACCAGCTGGCCCAATTCCACGACTACCGCCAGGAGCGCAGGCAGCGGCGGGCCGACAAGGCCGCGCGGGCCGCCGACGGCGGAGCCGGCCCCGCGCCGGGTGAGCCGTCGTGAGCGTCGTGGACGCGCCCACCGTGTCCACGGCGGTCGCCGAGCCGCGCGAGATCGTGCTGACCGGCGTGCTGACGCGCGCTGACCACGAGACCTACAAGGAGCTGGGCTTCGACGTGCCGTCGGGGGTCAGCCGGATCACCGTCGACTTCGACTTCACCACCCGCGAGCAGAAGACCACCATCGACCTCGGCCTGATGGACCCGGACCGGTTCCGCGGCTGGAGCGGCGGCGACAAGATGCGCTTCACCGTGGGCGAGCTGGACGCCACGCCGTCCTATCTGCCCGGGCCCGTGGTTCCGGGTCGCTGGACCCTGCTGCTGGGGGTGCCCAACATCCGGCCGGGCGTCGTCGCGGCCTATACGGCGACGATCCGCTTGGGGCGGGGGGAGGCGACGGAGGTGTCGGCCTTCTCGGACGAGCCGCTGGAGGTCGGGCCGCGCTGGTACCGGGGCGACCTGCACATGCACACCTGCCATTCGGACGGCACGGTGGCGACCCAGGGAGGCCAGAAGCGCGCGCCGGGGCCTGTCTATCGCACGGTTGAGGCGGCGGCGGCGCGCGGCTGCGACTTCATCGCCATCACCGACCACAACGCCGTCTCGCACCACCACGCCATGCGCGAGCTGCAGCCGCACTTCGACCGGCTGCTGCTGATCCCGGGCGTGGAGGTGACGACCTTTCGGGGGCACGCGGGGGTGCTGGGGGCGGCGGGCTTCGTGGAGTTCCGGCTGGAGAGCCGTCACCTGCCGACGGTGGGCGACCTGCAGCACGCCGTGGCGCGCCAGCATGGCCTCTTCGCCATCAACCATCCGGCCCTGCCATCCAATGAGTACTGCATGGGCTGCGGCTGGACGGCGACCGGGACGGATTTCGGCCGGGTGGACGCCATCGAGGTGTGCAACGGCGGGGCCATGCAGGCCCAGGGCGGCGGGGCGGACGGCGTCTTTTCCGGCGTGCCCTTCTGGGAGGCCCGGCTGAACGAGGGCCACCGGATCACCGCTATCGGCGGGTCGGACAACCATAAGCCGGACGGGGATCCCGAGTCCGCGCCGGCGGTGGGATCGCCCACGACGGTGGTCTGGGCCGAGAGCCTGTCCGAGCGGGCGGTGCTGGACGCCATCCGCGCCGGCCGCGTGTTCGTGGACGTGGAGGGGATGAAGGGCAGGGTGCTGGCGCTGAACGCCACCGCCGGCGAAGCCAGCGCGATGATGGGCGAGGCGCTGGCCGCGCCGGCGGGCACGACTGCGCGGTTCGTGGTGACGACGCGCGGCCTCAGCGGTGCGCGCCTGGACGTGGTGCTGGACGGCCGCCACGGGGCGATCCTGGCCGACGTCGAGGTCTACGGCGACGCGGCCGAGTTCGCCTTCGAGTTGGCGGGGGACGGTGCGCGGCACTGGATCCGGGTCGACGCGCGCTCCGCGGACGGGGAGCGGACCCTGGTGATCGGCAATCCGGTGTACCTGAACGGGTAGGGTCGACGTCGTTCGGGTTTGGGCGCTTTCCCTTCCTCCGATCACCCCGGCGAAGGCCGGGGCCCAGAGAAGCCTATCCGCCTCCACGAGCGAGGCGCGCGGAACGGCGGGCCGGTGGAAACCTGAAAGGCCAACCTGGGCCCCGGCGTTCGCCGGGGTGAGCGGGGTGGGGGAGAGGACTTGGACGGCCCTTTCCCCCCAAACTTGCTTCCGGCCCCCATCGCGTGTATGAGCGCGCCTCCGATGGGGCTTGCCCTGTCGATCCTGTCCGAGAACTGCGGCGTTCGGGGGTCACCCGGGCCATAAGCGAGGAAGAGCCCTTCCTCACCGCTGGGAGACGGGGAAGCGAAGGCCACAGGTCCGACGCCCATGGCGTGGACGGTCGCCTGCAATTCCTTGGGACAGGTCTATCCGGCCGCCGCGCGCGGGAGCGATCCCTTGCGTCGTTGGCCGGTTTTCGTCCGTCGGATGGTCCGGCGGACGTGCTTGAGTATGGAGACCGCAATGGACCGCGCTCAAAAAGCGGAGTCGATCGAGACGCTGAAGGGCGTCTTCGCCGACGCCGGCGCCGTCGTCGTGACCCACTACATGGGTCTCACAGTTGCGGAAATGACTGACCTTCGCCTGCGCCTCCGCAAGGAAGGCGCCGCCCTGAAGGTGGTGAAGAACCGGCTGGCCCAAAAGGCCCTCGCGGCGGCCGAAGGCGGCGACACCTACACCCTGTTCAAGGGTCCGGTGGCGATCGCCTACGCCCCCGATCCGGTGACCGCCGCCAAGGTCACCACCCAGTACGCCAAGGACAACGAGAAGTTCTCGGTCATCGGCGGACTGATGGGCGAACAGGTTCTGGACGCCAAGGGCGTCGACGCGCTGGCCAAGCTGCCCTCGCTCGACCAACTGCGCGCCTCGATCCTGGGCCTGCTGCAAGCCCCGGCCACCAAGGTCGCCGGCGTGCTCCAGGCTCCGGCCGGCCAGCTGGCGCGGGTGTTCAACGCCTACGCCACCAAGGACGCCGCGTAAGTCATCTCCCCAACGTCATCCCCAACCTTTCCCTAGGAAACACACATCATGTCGAAGCTCGAAAAGCTGGTCGAAGACCTCTCCGCCCTGACCGTCCTGGAAGCCGCTGAGCTGTCCAAGCTGCTGGAAGAAAAGTGGGGCGTCTCCGCCGCCGCTCCGGTGGCCATGGCCGTCGCCGCTCCGGGTGGCGCCGCCGCCGCCCCGGCCGAAGCCGCGGAAGAGCAAACCGAATTCACCGTCGTGCTGACCGCCGGCGGCGACAAGAAGATCAACGTGATCAAGGAAGTCCGCACGGTCCGTCCGGACCTCGGCCTGAAGGAAGCCAAGGACCTGGTCGAAGGCGCTCCTCAGAACGTGAAGGAAAACGTCTCCAAGCAGGAAGCCGAAGAGATCAAGAAGAAGCTCGAAGAAGCCGGCGCCACCGTCCAGGTGAAGTAAGCCGTCGCCTCATCGAGGGACCTTGCGAAGGCCCGGGCAGCGATGCCCGGGCCTTTTGCGTTCTTGGCCGGGCTTCGCGTAGTTAGGCGGTCACAGCCGAGGGGGGACTCGCGTGGACGACATCAGGGCGCTGAACGCCGCCATCGCCTCGGCCTATGACGCGGTCGCCTATGACCCGCCGACGCTGCGCGACCTCGATGTCGAGCGCCTGTTCGGCGTGGCCGCCCTGTTCGGGTCGCGACGCGCCGCCAAGGACGTGCTGGACCTGGGCTGCGGGACGGGCGGCCAGTTGGCCATGGC
>JAFEEA010000266.1 GCA_018241335.1 Pseudomonadota bacterium | reverse complement strand
CCAGCAGGTTGGTCTGGAAGGCGATCTCGTCGATCACCCCGATGATCTGGCCGATGCGCTGCGACGATTCCTCGATCTGGCCCATGGCCGACTGGGCCTGGGTGACGACGCCGCCCGACTGGGCCGCCTCGCGGCCGGCCACGGCGACGGCCTCGTGCGCCATGTTCGCGCCGCCGGCGGTGCGCCGGGCGGCGGCGGTGATCTGGTCCAGAGCGGCGGCGCTCTCTTCCAAGGTCGCGGCCTGGGCTTCGGTGCGACGCGCCAGGTCGTCGGCCGCGGTGGCGATCTCGTCGGCGCCGCCGTGCAGGTCGGCCGTGGTCTCGGCGATGCGGCGCATGGCGCCCTGCAGGGCGTCCATGGCGGCGTTGAAGTCGTGGCGCAGGCTCTCGTAGGCCTCGGGGAAGGGCTCGGTAAGCCGCGCCGCCAGGTCGCCGGCCGACAGCCGAGCCAGCCGCTCGCCCACCGCGGACACCACCGCGCCCTGGTCGCGCGCCACGGCGTCCCGGGCGGCCTGAGCCAGACGACGCTCCTCGTCGGTCATCGCCCTCTGGGCGTCGGCGTCCGCCTCGGCGGCGGCCTTGTCGAGCATGGTGCGGCGGAAGTGGGTGAAGGCGCGGGCCAGATCGCCAAGCTCGTCGTCCCGCTGATCGCCCGCCAGGGTCTGGGCGACGTCGCCGTCGGCCAGGGCGCGCAGGGCCTGGGTGGCGTGCGCCAGGGGCGTGAAGACCCGGCCCCGCAGCAGGAACAGCAGCCCCACCGTGGCCACCGCGCTCAGCAGGGCGCTCACCAGGGCGACGCCCAGGGCGGTGTTCTGGAGGGCGTCGTACCTGGCCTCCTCACCCTTGCGAATCTGCTCCACGGCCTGGGTCTTCGCTTCCAGAGCCACGCGGCTCTGGGCGACGGCCTGGCGCAGGGCGTCGGACTTGGCGTCGAAGCCCGGCATCAGCAGGTTTCCGGCCGCCGGCCCGCCGGAGACATAGGCGTGGGCCATCTTCTGGCCGAGGTCGTAGAAGGCGACGAAGCCGCCCCCTACCTGGTCGTAGGCGCCGGCGAGCTCCGGCGCATCCAGCGCACTGGCCGCCGCCTTGGCGCCCGTGATGTCCTGCCGGAAAGCCGCGGCGTGGCGGTCCGCCTCGGCGAAGCCGCCGTCCAGCCCCGCCTTGCCCTGTGTGGCCGAGACGTCGGTCAGGGCTTCCTGGAACTGCAGGATGTCCAGTTCCGTCTGCTTCTGGAGGGTGGTCAGGGCGTTGAGTCCGGCGGCGACCTTTTCCGCCCGGGCGCTCTCGCGCACCCGCATGGATTTCAAGCGCAGGTTCATGGCCAGGTTGATCCCGGCGCCGCCGACCGCGACGACGATGATCACGCTCAGGGCGGTGGTCGCCAGGCGGCGCAGACGGCTTGAGGCGCCCTCGCTCACGCGCACCGGCGCCCGGCGCGCCAGGCGCGCCCCTCAATGGCCTTGCGAACACGCATTGCCACCAGCCCGGCCCCTCATTCAGCAATCTGATTCCGTGGCGGTCAGGATGGGCGGCCGAGCGTTAACGAATCCTATCTCCCACCGCGTCCGACCGCCGCCAGGAACAGCACAGTGGCGGTCGAACGGCGCGCCCGCCCATGGAACAGCGTTCTGCTGGACAAGTTCTCAAGAATTGGACTGGAATATACGCGATTAACCGACGGCCACAGACTTCAGAAATTCGAATTGTTGTCGCCGGGAAAGTGACCGTTAACCACGATATGCCGATTTGCACGGTCCGTGCCCAAGAATATTGGCTCTGGATGCTACAATATCGACAATGCCATTCGCGCTGGCCGGCACGAACACCACGCCATGGTTTTGTCTCATTTGGCGAAGTGTTCAATCAGCGCGCCAGCCAACTCTGCGCCGACTTTCGCGACTAGGGCGCGGCCTAGAACCCGCCGCCGGCCAGCGCGGAGGACAGGGCCAGGGCGCAAGCGACCAAGGCGGTCACCGCGAAGCCGAGAGCGGCGCAGGTCAGCCACAGCACATGCAGGCGCGTCGCCGCGCGAGCCGGCTTCTCGGAACGGTCAGCGCGCGGCACGGCGATCATGTCGCTCCGACTCCCCATCGTCGTCCGCCCCGGCGGGGACGCCGTCATCCATGGCCCTGGCCAGGGCGACCAAGGCCGCCTCCAGGGGCTCGCGCGGGTCGCGGGCGGCCCGGTTCCGCGCGGCCAAGTCCCGCGCGGCGCGAACAAGATCGAACGCGGCGTTCAGGTCGGCGGCCTTCGAAAGATTCACGATCACAGCGCCTTCAGACGTCGGGGCGGCGGCCACGCCCTGGTCGGGCAGGCTGCCGATCAGACGGCGGATTTCGTCGCGGGATGCGGAGACCGAGGCGGGCAAGAATCGTCGCTCCAGGGGGGTGGGGGCGGTAAGGAGCGGCGCTGTTAGACGCGGGCGTAACCGGTGTCAAGAACAAAGTGCGTTTGCACTTTCTGCTAAATCACATTTTGTAACTACACCCTGTGCACAGGTCGAGCAGCGAGCTATACGGCGCCCTCTCGTGAAGCTTTTCAAAAGCCTATGACCGCGTTCCCTGCCGACCCCACCGCCGCCGAAGAGTTCCCGCTCGGCGCGCGCGCCTATCTGTTCTACCTGGTGTTCCAGATCGGCCAGCAGCGTCAGGCGGCGCTGGAAGCCGACCTGGCGCCCCTGGGCCTGAACTTCGCCAAGTGGCGTTCACTGATGTTCATCGAGCGGCTGGGCCGATGTTCGATGAAGACCCTGGCGCGGCTAAGCGGCGTGCACAGGACCACCCTCACCCGCTCGATCGACCGCATGGTCGAGGAGGGCCTCGTGCGCCGCTCGAGCCTGCCGTCCGACCGGCGACGCGTCATGCTGAGCCTGACCAGCGCGGGCAAGGCCGCCTTCGAGGCGGCGCACGGGGTGCAGGAGCAGTTCACCGAACACGTGCTGCAGGACATCCCCGACAAGACCCAGCGCGACCTCTGCCGGCGCCTCAGCCTCGTGCTCAAGGGCATGATCCCGGAGCCGGACCTGGCGGAGGACATCCTGGCCTTCGACGCCCGCTCGCCGGAGCTGGCCCGAGGCTAGCGCAAGCGCCGCAGCATGCCCTGCAGGTTATCGTGGTTCTTGTGCATGGCGCGCTGAAAGTCGCTGCGGGCGAACACCGTGGCCGGGATTGTCAGGCCCCGCACGTCGCGTTGGCAGAGCCCGGCCTCCACCAGGCGCTTCACGTGGCGGCGGACAGTCTCGTAGCTAAGCCCCAGATCCTTGGCGACGGCATAGACGGTGACAGAGCCCCGGCGTTCGCGACCGCCGTTGTGCTTGATCGCCCGCATCTTGAACATGCGGCTGACGATGGTCAGGAACACCAGCGTGGTCAGGGCGTCGCCGGGTACGAGATCACTGACGAGCCGCGCGCTCTCAAGATAGTAGTCGACCGTGATCCGCGCCGCCGTCCGCACCCGCGAGGGACTAGCGTTGGTTGTATTTTTACCGTTATGCACGAAACTCTACGATCATTCTGACGACACCTGCCGGATCAAGGGCTTGGCTTGATTCTTCTGCGAGATTGGCGACCTCTGTCCCGCCTTGCCAACACGATTGAGACGCATTGCCTTACGGCATGCGCTCAAAACGAGTATGGGTCGAGAGAGCCGGGACCCTCATAGCGACGTTTCGCGCAGCGCCCCCACGGCCCGGTTGCAGCAGCCCTGACATTCCCGCCGCGAAGCGGTTAGTAAGGCCCGAGGAGGCGGCGCGCAGGGCGCAGGCCTTGAGCAGCGGAGCCTTGCTAGCCTCATGGATGACGACGTCCGCAGAGCCGCGCTCGCCTATCACCGCCTGCCGCGGCCCGGGAAGATCGCCGTCGAGCCGACCAAGCCCATGGCCACGCAGCGTGACCTGGCGCTGGCCTATTCACCCGGCGTGGCGGCGGCCTGCGACGCCATCGTGGCCGACCCGACCCAGGCGCGGGAGCTGACCTCGCGCGGGAACCTGGTGGCGGTGATCACCAACGGCACGGCGGTGCTCGGCCTCGGCGACATCGGGCCGCTGGCCAGCAAGCCGGTGATGGAGGGCAAGGCGGCGCTCTTCAAGACCTTCGCCGGCATCGACGTCTTCGACCTTGAGCTGGACGCCCGGGACATCGACCGGTTCTGCGACGTGGTGGCGGCGCTGGAGCCGACCTTCGGGGGCATCAACCTCGAGGACGTCAAGGCGCCGGAGTGCTTCGAGATCGAGCGCCGGCTGCGGGCGCGGATGAACATACCGGTCTTCCACGACGACCAGCACGGCACCGCGATCGTCTGCGCCGCGGCGGTGCGCAACGGCTTGCTGCTGCAGGGCAAGGACCTGAAGCAGGTGCGGCTGGTGACATCCGGCGCCGGGGCGGCGGCCATGGCCTGCGTCGACCTGCTGGTGAGCATGGGCCTGCCGCCCGAGAACGTGACGCTGACCGACATCAAGGGCGTGATCTACCAGGGCCGGGACGAGACGATGTCGCCCGAGCACGCCCGCTACGCCCGCCAGACCGACGCCCGCGCCCTGCCCGACGTCCTGGCGGGCGCCGATGTCTTCCTGGGACTCTCGGCGCCTCGGGTGCTGAAGCCGGAGTGGCTGCACCTGCTGGGGCCCAAGCCCCTGATCCTGGCCCTGGCCAACCCGGAGCCGGAGATCATGCCGGACCTGGTCAAGGCCGCCCGTCCGGACGCCATCGTCGCCACCGGACGATCCGACTTCCCGAACCAGGTCAACAACGTCCTGTGCTTCCCCTTCGTGTTCCGCGGGGCGCTGGACGTGGATGCCGCCGAGATCGACGAGGCGATGAAGGTGGCCGCGGCCGAGGCCATCGCCGCCCTGGCCCGCGAGGAGGCCAGCGACGTGGTGGCGGCCGCCTATGGCGGCGCCGCGCCGGTGTTCGGACCGGACTACATCATCCCCCGGCCCTTCGATCCCAGGCTGATCCTGCGCATCGCCCCGGCGGTCGCCAAGGCGGCGATGGACGGGGGCATCGCCCAGCGGCCGATCGCCGACCTGGACGCCTATCGCCAGGACCTGGAGCAGTTCGTGTTCCGCTCCGGCCAGCTGATGCGGCCGGTGTTCGACATCGCCCGCAAGTC